>NZ_JAGWCT010000080.1:0-17647 GCF_020657815.1 Clostridioides sp. ZZV15-6597
CATATATCCCTACTAAATCATATACTATATATTTTAGACAAAAAAGAAAAAACTTGCACTAGCAAGTTTTTCCCATTTATATATAATCATAATTTATTAGAGGGTACTAATTAAATTTATTTATATCACCTTCACTATATATTGCAATATAAGAAATATTGTAATATATTAATCAACTTTATTCATATCATTCATTACATTTAATATTATCTCATCTGTTATAGACATACCTTTATCACTTACTCTTCCTAAGTTTTGTATACTTTGCTCAACACTTGAACCAACTATACCATTTAATGGTGGTACAAAACAGTCTTGCTTAGCTATTATAGCACTTTGTATTGCAGCAGATGCAGCAGATGATAATTTTAATGCACAGCCAGCTTTTGCTCCATCACATATCATTCCACTTAAGTCAGCTATCATATTTTCTATTGCACCTTCTATTTGTTTTTCGCTTCCATCCATAAGCCAAGATATACCAGCAGTTGCCCCAGTAGATGCTGCAACTCCACATCCACATACAGCAGATAATCTACCTGTATAATTCTTAATATAACCAGTTACTAAATGAGATATAGCCAAAGCTTTTGCTAGTCTTTCATCAGATTGTGGGAATTTTTTATTGTAAGCAACTATTGGAAGAATTGCTGTTAATCCATGATTTCCACTACCATTTGAACTCATAACAGGCATTTTTACTCCTGCCATTCTTGCATCTGAAGCTCCAGCAGTTAACATCATTGCATAGTTTATAACATCATTACCTAAAAGACCTTCTTCCATAGACTTTTTAATTCCGTATCCAACACCAATTCCAGTCTTTTGTTTCAATCCATATTCAGCCATTTCTTCATTCATTTTTACTCCATCTAGTAAAAACTCTATATCTTTAAAATCAATACCTTCTACATTCTTTATTAATTCTTGTATAGTTACAGTATCCATCAAGCTCTCAACTTTTTCTGCTGAAGCATTTGAAACTGATACTTTTGGCTCATTATCCAATAATACTTCTCCATCTTTTTCTAAGAATGTAAAGTTATCATGTTTAGTTCTTATTCTAACTTTAGCATTGTGATTTGCTCCTTTTAATGCAACTTCTATAAAAACTTTCTCTTTTGTATCAGCAGGTGTTATTGATAAAGGAGTATTATCCATATAATCTTCTGCTATTTTAACTTCTTCCTTTGTTAAAGTTTCTAATACACTTAATCCGTTTTCAGAATGTCCTCCTATTATCCCTAGAGCTGCTGCTATTTTTAATCCTAATCTTTCAGTTCCTGGTATACCTACACACATACCATTTTTATAGATACTAGGGCTAACCAACATATGATTCTCTACTATTTCTTCTCCTAGTAATTCTTTTGCCTTGGCACATGCTAGAGCTAAAGCTACTGGTTCAGTACATCCTACTGCTGGTTTAACCTCTGCTTTTAACATTTTCACTAATTCTTTTCTTATATCTCTCATTATATATAAACCTCCCAATTAAGTTTAATTTTAGTACTTAAATAATTTCTTATCTATATTTGTAGCAAAATACATGCCATATTTTTTATTTTAGTCCATTTTTTCATTTCAATATTGTGCATACATTGGAATAACTAACCTTAATTATATATTTTTTTTATTTATATGAAGGTTTTATATTTTTTTCACTTGCTAAATGGATGACAATTTCGCAAAAAGACAAAAAAAAATCTCAAAATGAGATTCTATATCATTTTGAGACGATTACTATTTTAATAATTACTATTTTTTAGAATATGAAGGCTTAAACAACCACTACTTTTTATATACTACTACCTTTTATATACTACTACTTTTTGTTTATATTTAAATTTTATATCACTTTTTATTATATTCTTATATCACTTTATATCACTAAGAAATTATATTGTATTTTTCAATTTTTCTATATAATGTAGCTCTTGATATTCCAAGTGCCTTAGCTGTTAATTCTTTATCTCTTTTATAATCTTTGTATTTATTTAAAGCTTTTATTATCTCAATTTTCTCAAGTTCATCTAGTGGAATTATCTTATCACTTCTAACTTCTAATTCTTCTATAGATGTATTTTTAATCTTTTGAGGAATTACATTCATTGTAATTATTGGAGATGAAGACATATTTACACTGTATTCAATAATATTCTGCAATTCTCTTATATTGCCTGGCCACTTATATTCAATCATAGCATCAACAACCCTAGTGTCTATATCAATAACATTTTTATCTAGTTTTTTTGAGTATTCCTTAATCATATGCTTTATTATAAGTGGTATATCATCTTTTCTTTCTCTTAAACTTGGGAGCTTTATTGGTATAACATTTAATCTATAATATAAATCTTCTCTAAAAGTTTCATTTTGAACCATTTTTTCTAAATCTTTATTTGTCGCAGCAATAATTCTTACATCTATCAGAACATTTGATTTACTTCCAATCTTATTGAGCTCTTTTTCTTGTAATACCCTCAACAACTTTGACTGTAAATGCAAGCTCATATCTCCTATTTCATCCAAAAATATGCTTCCTTTATGGGCTATTTCAAACATACCAAGTTTTCCACCTTTTTTAGCCCCTGTAAAAGCACCTTCTTCATATCCAAATAATTCACTCTCTAATAAATTATCCGGTATTGCTGCACAGTTTACAGCTATAAAAGGATTATCTACCCTATTACTATGGTTGTGTATAGCTCTTGCAAATAGCTCTTTACCTGTTCCACTTTCACCAGTAATAAGTACTGTTGAAGTGGATTTAGAAGCCATTAGGGCTTCTTTTTTTGAATTTCTTATAGCTATACTCTCTCCAATTATATTTTCCAGTTTTATCTTATAATCTTTGTTCATCTTATTGTAGTTTTTTATAGCATCTCTTTTATCTATAAAGTCAATAACATATCCTTTTAGTTCATTTTTTAATACTATTTTATTGATGTTATATATCCCCTTTGAATCATATCCGTATCTTCTATAAAAAAAGCTACATGATTTGTCCTTCTTAAAGTTATTTATAGAAGGTTTCTTTATAAAATCTAGCTCAGTGAATATATCTTTCCCAGTTATATTGTCCTTTAGATTAAAAAGCTCTTTAAACTTTGAATTATATTTATCAATCTTACCATCTACATCAATGGACACAACAGCTTTATCCATATTGTTTAATAAAGTCTCTAATTTTTTCTTTTCTAACTCTAACTCGTACGTTTTAATTTGAGCTTTTAGTTTATTGGATATCAAGTCTGCCATCTTACATAAAAAGTTTATAAGTCCACTTTTGTTATTTTCTATAATCTGTGCTTGTTCTTTTGTAAAGGCTATAAGACCTATAACACCATAAGACTCTCCATCACATATAATTGGGCAACATACTTCTGCAAACTCCACACAGACATTATTTTTATAACATTCTCTACATATATCACTGCTCTTTGGGTCATCAATTAGTATTGTAATTTGTTCTGTAAGTGACTTTTTAAAAGCTGTATATTTATCTACTTTTTCACCTATTTTGTCCACATATATACCTGTCCCTGCAATCCTAAATAAGTTTCTATTTACTATAGTTACATCTATATTGAGCACTGAAACTATAGCTTCAGCTATGTTCTGAATATCAGATTTTATATATTCTAAATCTATCATAGTTATCATTCCTTATTTTTTCTTAACATGAGTATTTGTCTTATTTCCTTAAGGATTAAATATATCTTATTTAAAGTAAATTGAATTGACATTAGGATTACAAAGAGCATAACAATTATTATTAACTCATAATTTATTTCCATATCTACATCTCCTTATAACAAAAGACTAGGCTTAACCTAGTCTTTTATATTATATCCATATTTATATTTTAACTCATTTATCTTCTTTTTCCCACATAAATATATTTTAATTTATTTGACTCTTTAATCATACCATCAAAATTTAATCTTGAAAATATATTAAATACTTCATGTGGATAGTGAATCTTTGCTACAGAACCACAAAATTTATGCTTAAGATAGTTTAGTTTAACTTTTAAATTTTTTAAGTTTAAATCTTCTAATATAACCTCTCCATTACCTTTTAAAACTCTTTGTATTTCAGATGAAGCTTTTTCACAATCTGTAATAACATTAAATTGGTCTACTATTATTATCTTGTTGAACTGATTATCATCAAATGGCAAAAACTCTAACTTACCTTTAACTACATTGCAATTTTCATTATATACTAAAGAATAACATACATCTTCATAGTTACTATTCTCTAATATCGTTACAGAAGTACCAAGACCTCTCAGTCTCTTGCCTAGGTTTCCTATATGACCAACAAGCAATATTTTATCCCCTACATTATACTCAATTGTATCTAAAAAACATTCTAATTCATCAGATGTATATTTAGCTTTAACTGGCTGTTTATTTATCTGATATAATATGCTTTTCACAATGCTTCACCTCTTCATTTTCTCAATTATAAATTATGTACAGATTACATTATAATAAATGGCGAGCAACTATTCAAGAGATATTTCATTAGTATTTTTTTAAACAATCTTTATTTATTTTTAATGTATTATTATAGCAAATTTATTAGTTTTTTTGATGAAAAAACAATATATTTTTAATATTTAGTCATTATTATTTTCATCTAATTTTTTTATTTTTGATATAGATACTTCATATGCCATTTTTTTCACTACGTTATCCTCATCTATTTTTTTCTCATACTCTCTACTTTGAACTCTACCCCAAAGCTGTATTCTATCACCAACTTTTAAGTTTTTTGCAAACTTTGCATTTCTTCCCCAAACTATTGATGGTATATAATCAGATTTATTATAAGGTCTGTTTATAGCCACTAATAAATCAGTTATTTCCCTTCCTAAAGGAGTTTTCCTATACACAGGTTCTTTACATACATACCCATCTAGAAATATGCTGTTTGGGTCCTTATTTTCCTCCTCTATAGCCTTTATTTCTCTAACAAATACTGTAAGCACTAATCTATTTTTATTATTTAAGGTTTTATTATATGATCTCAATTGACCTACAACATTGACTAAATTTTGTTTATTAATATCAATATCTTGAAGAAGTCTTTCTGACACAGTCATAGGAAGTGTATCAAAGGAATCACTTAATCTGTTTATCTTTATTTTCACGTTATAAAATTTCTCTCCAAATATCTCATGGCTAAATTCTAGCTTATTGTCTAACTCCCCTCTTAAGTTTACTACGTTATTCTCATCTTTAACAGCTATCATATTTTATCCCTCCACAATTGTTAATTCTTATATTTCTGGTATCAGCTTATATAATAAATATATTTGTGAGTGATGTATTTTATTACAAATCTTTGATTGCTGTTTAAAACTTTTTATTTATTTATAAATTTCATTTAATCTTTTGATTTAAGCCTATAAAATTGTCCTATTATTTATATAATATATTATTTGTTTTAACCAAAATTGATTATTAAATTGCTTCTTATCCACTTTTTAAGTCATATATAACTCAACACTAATTTATACACATAAGCAATATCAATATTTTAAATTAATTCAAACGATTCAGATAATTATCAAGTCATTATAAACTCAATTTTCTTCAGTTATAAGTTATATTCGACTTATTATACTAATATTTTTGCTAATATACATCAATATATTAACTTTTTATTTCATCTAGCATTAAATTTAAATATTTAATTTCAGTTTACAGCCTAACTTTAGAAAATATAGCTACATTTATACTAAATTTATATATATATTGCATAATTGGCACACTAGTTGCTTTATATAATTATATCTAATAAATAAAAAACTGCCTTAGAACATTAATATTAACGTTCCAAAGCAGTTTATAATTTTTATTGTTAGCTGTAATATTTAATAAATACTAAGCAGTCTTTTTATTTTTATTTGCAGCCATTATCATTGTAGCAGAAGTGTAAGCTATAACTATTATTACTAATGCTTTTAATATATCCATTGGTAAAGTTTTTACTATATATGCCGCTACGAAAACTCCTATTAAACCACAGATAGCTATTATAACTGATGCTTTTTTAGTATATGCATCTTCTTTTATGAACTTCATACTTGCAACTGGCATTAATAATGCACAAGAACCCATAACTATTGGGAACGCAACTTTTGCAGACATTCCTAAGAAGTAAACCATTGCCATACCTGGAGCATATAGACCTATACCAGCTGTCATTAAAGCACCTAATATAAAGTTACCTAATACACCTATTACTAATTTAACACCAGTAAGACCTAATTCATTTCCTCCACCTGGTAATACATTAACCCAAGGATGACCTAATAACATTAATATTGCTGTTAATGCTAGAGTCACACCCATAACCATTTGTATCTTTCTTTCGTCCATTTTAGCTATTATTCCTGCACCTATGTATGAACCAACTGCTGCTGCTACAACCATAGATACTAGAGTTACACCATCAACTGGTATGATTGATGTGAATATAAATGCTTCAGTAACAACTGGAATAGTATGTGCTACGTTTAACGTACCAGGCATTTTCTTATCTGGTATGTTTAATTTTAAAGCTTTTGACATTGCTATTGTTGGAGCAAATGAGCCTATTCCTAATGTATCAAAGAAATCTGTTATAAATCCTGTTACAGCAACTTTTGGAGTACTTTGTTCTTCTAGTTTCCCCTCTTTGTTTGCTTTAGCTACGTCTTTACCAAATACAACTGCAAAGATTGCTGCGAATACTACGTATAATGCCTTTAAGATTGCTACCATAATCCATCCTCCTATTTTTTTATTTTTTTATATATTCTGAATCTTATAGCCTAAAATCTATAGAATAGTAACCAACAAGAGGTTACTATTCTATTTTAATTTCCCAATTTATTTGTTTCTATTTAAGAATAAATCCATGTTTAAGTGGATCTTCTTCATCTATTACAAAATGATTAAATCCAGTTATATAAGCAGAACCACTTATCTTAGGTACTACAGCATTGAAATCTGCAACTTTAGTTTCTTCAACTATTTCACCTTTGAATAAAGTTCCTAATATACTTTCATATACGAATTTTTCTCCTACTTTTAATTCACCTTTAGCATGTAAAGTAGCTAATTTAGCACTTGTTCCAGTTCCACATGGAGATCTGTCAACTTGACCTTGACCAAATATAACTACGTTTTTGTAAGTAGCTTCTGGATGAGTTGGCTCATCATATATTTCAACTAAATCTACAGTTTTTATATGAGCTAAAGTTGGATGTTGTATTTCTATTTTTTCATTTATTATATCTCTAAGTTTCATAGCTAGTTCAGTTAATTTACCAGCATTTTGAGGTTCTATTTTTAAACCTAATTGACTTGCATGTATTATAGCAAAGAAGCTTCCACCAAATGATATATCAAATTTAACTGTTCCAACACCTGGTAAGTCAACTTCAACACCTTCTTTATATAAGAAAGCTGGTACGTTTAAGAATGATACTTCTTTAGCTTTTCCATCTACAACTGTAACATCTCCTCTTATTATTCCTGCTGGAGCTTCCATAACTACATGAGTTACAGGCTCTACTGCTGGAACTACACCTGTTTCTATAGCTGCTGTCATAGCTCCTATTGTACCATGGCCACACATATTAAGGTATCCGCCACCGTCCATGAAGATTATTCCAAAGTCAGCATCTGGACAACAAGGTTGAGTCATTACAGAACCAAACATATCATTATGTCCTCTTGGCTCTAACATTATAGCAGTTCTTAAATAATCTAGATTTTTTTCTAAATATTCTTTTTTCTCAGGCATAGAATTTCCTTTTATGTTAGGTATTCCACCCACAACTATTCTAGTTGCTTCTCCTGCTGTATGAGAGTCTATAGCTTGTATACTTCTGCTAAATTTCATATCAAATTCCCCCTTAGGTTTATTTTGCGTTTTTACGCATTTTTAGTTTTAGAAAAGCTAATGCTTTTTTTACATCAACTTCATCCATGTGATTGTCTCCAACTACTTCTGTTTCTATGTAGCCTGTTGTCTTTTTATAATCAATTATGGTAGCTTTATCTAAATACTGATTCGTAACTACTAAACCATCTGCTCCCATAATAGTAAGACCTACTGTAGGTATGTCTGATTTTACAAACTCTGATATAGCATTTGTAAAATCAATATGCTGGTTTCCTGCCATGTCTAAGGTTATAATCACTCCATCAGGTCGCAATGCTTCAATCCATCTTCCAAGCCTGGCTGATAAAAAGGATTTCCATTCATTGTGCTCTGATGTACCAACTACAACTACTCCTAGCAAATCTACGTCAGGATCATTGTCTATTAAATCAAGTAATGGGTCTCTAAAAATCTGAAGTGATGTGTTTTTCATTGATGTAGAAATTCCCACAAAACTCATCCCTTACTTAAATTTTTTATCCATGCTTTCTCATTTTTAATTTTAAAAACGCTAAAGCTTTTTTAGCATCAATCTCATTTGTGTTGTTTTCTCCAACAACTTCTGTCTCAATACCTTCTTTTGATTTGTTCATATCAACTATGGTATTCATATATTGATTACTTACAACAAATTTAGCTTGAGTACCATTAAATGTCACTCCAACTACAGGTATATCTCTTTTTCCTATTTCTTCAAATGTATTAGCATAGTCAACATGTGAGTTTCCCCAACCATCTGAAGATACTATAGCTCCATCTACTCTCATAGCCTCCAGCCAAGCGGCTGTTCTCTGTCCTACAAAAGTTTTGTTTTCATTTCCATCTGGAGTTCCTACTACTATTACTCCAAGTAAATCTACATCCTTATCACTTTCAACTATATCCAAAAGTGGGTCTCTAAAGTGATGAAGAGATGTTTCTTTTGTTGAAGGTCCTATTCCCATAATATCCACCTCTCTTAAGTCATAGCTCTAAGGGCACCATCTCTATATTCATTAGGAGATATAATCATAGGTACATTTCCCATATCTATAATTGATGTTCCTCCTTCAAAACCACTAGGTTCCTTTGAGAATAACTGATTGTCATACATAGCCCCTTGACCTGCTATTTGTTTTACTATGACAACCTTTTTTGCATTTGGTCGAATTTTGTCAAAATATTCACGAACTTGAGTAGCATTTCTTCCGTCTTCCATTTTCAAAGACGTTCTTATTTCTTGTATAAAATCATCACATGCTTTAAATGCTGCAAGTGGAAGTGTTCTTTCAAAAGGTAAACCTCCCTTAAGAGTTACATCCACATGGATTATATAATCTTCAACTGATGGAGTCCCATATCTACCAAACACCATTTGTTCACTCAAAATTCCTTCTGAAGAACCAAATTCATGCATCTGATTTCCATCTTCGTCTGCACCAGTTAGCATTACGTATACACCAGTTAAAGTATGTGTAATTCCCTCTCCCAATCTGCCTAAAACTTTGGTTGATATTGGTATAATGTCCATAATAGTATTAATTTCCCTGTCATAATCTCCAGGTTTTATAATATCTACTTTTATATCTGTTATTAAATCTTCTCTTGCTTTTATTTCATCTATACTTGATAAATCAATTGTAAGTACATCTTTCTTTATAGAAGTTTTTGAACCGAAATTAACTTCATTCATATGAAACGGTTTTATAACAAGTCTTCTCATTATTTTTTCTTCCATAATATCCACCTTTGTTCTTAAAACCCCTCTCCTAATTATGTAGGAGAAGGGTTCTATATTTTCAAATATAAATTACATTTTAAACGTGAGCTTTATATTCGTATGGTAATGGAACTATCTTACCAGCAGATGGTATTGCAACTAATTGCTCTAATGTATCTCTTAATATATGTGTTTGCATTTCTATGTTATGTGGTTCACCAGCATTAGCACCCATTGGAACTAATGGAGCAACTGCTCTAGGAGTTCCGTTTTGTCTAACTACTGGAGGAAGAGCTGCGATTATTATTGTAGGTATTCCAGCTTCCTCTATTGCTCTCTGCACGATCACGGCAGTTCTATGGCAAGTACCTCAGCCAGCTGTCATGACTACACCGTCTACTCCCTCTTCTTTAAGTTTAGCAGCGATAGCAGGACCAGTTTCTTCAGTGAAGACATGTTGGTTTCCTCCACCACCCATGAATGCATAGTGCATAGGAGCTACTGCTTTTATAAATCCTTCTGCAGCTAATTCATGTAATCTATCTATAGGGAACATACAGTTTATATCTTTATTTACATCTCCATTATCGTATCCACCATGTGATACCATCATTTCATCAACTGTAGCTGTGTTAGGTACAGCTCTAAAAGTAGTATCTCCTGCTAGATTAAATCTCTTGTCAGATTTTAAGTGAACACCAGCTGCTGTAGCTAAAGCTATAGTCATATCTTTTAATTCTTTAGTTACAGGAGTCCAAACTGGAGGAGGTGTTATTGGAACAAATATTTCAGATTGAAGTCCTTGTACTGTTGTAAGGCTCATATATTTCCTCTCCCTTCTATTTTCAAACGATTAATTATTATTTTTCTTCTTCTTGCTTCTTTTTAGCTTGCATTTCTGCTTGCTTTTCTTTTTCTCTCCTAATATTTTCTACATACTCATGATTAGGTTCTGGACTTAATACCTCAGGATAGCTTAGCATGAATCCAACCTCTTGACCTATCTTAAGTTCGTAGTCAGTTATAAGCATTCTATTAGGTATTTTAAATTGTCCAAGTCTACCTTTTAGGTCTATAGTTACTCCACCACCCATGATTTCGACTATAACACCCTCATAAAAAGTCTCTGATGAGATATATTTTAATCTATCCATTATAATTTTACCTCTCTATACTTATTTTAAACTTGGATCTAAATTTATATTGTTATCTAAATCTTAGTTATTATCTAAATTTTAGTTTTCGTCTTTTTCGTATATTTCTCTTCTCTTCTTACTCATTGGTAAAGATTGCTCATTATCTTCTAATACTATTTTTTCTCCTGTAGCTTTTTCTATAGCCTCTATGTTATTTAACTTAACATTTGGATTCCATTTTCTTTCAGGAGCTTTAACTTCTACACCTGCAATAGCATTTTTAAGCATAGCCATGATTCTTACAGCTTCTTCTGGAGCTAATGTATTGTTTGATAATATTTCATTTTCTATACCTTGCTTAGACTTGTTATTGTCTACCATGTGAGTCATGTATTTATTACCAACAACTAGAGCACCTTGAACTGCTGAATAAGTTACACCAACTACTGGTATACCTCTCATACCTATTTGCTCTATGTGAGATGCGAAATCTATATGGTTGTTTCCGAAACCTTCAGTAGTTACTACAGCTCCATCAACTTCCATAGCTTCAACTAACATACCTAATCTCTTAGATACATAGAATTTCTCAGCATTTACTTGTGGAGAACCAACAAATACAACACCTACTAAATCTATTTCTTCATCTTGCATAGCTCTTATTACTAATGGCTCTCTCCAGTAATGTCTTGACATTTCTTTTGATGCAGGTCCTATACAAGTTAATGCATGGATACCACCATCTAATACTTCAAGTGGAGATAATACAACTGGCATGTTTCCTAAGTCAACGTTTGGTTGAGCTCCTAATGTACCAACTGGTTCAACTGGTAATATTAAGTTATCATGCATTGCACCTTGTCCCATTATTTCTTTTATAACAACAACTTTCTTTTTACCTTCTCTTCTGTATTGCTCGATTACTTCTTCGTCTACTACTAAAGAGTTGTCAACTTTCTTTAAAGCTTCTCTTATCTCTTGAGTTATATAATCAAAAGCACGGTGAGCAGCTAAAGGTCCTGGTCTTTCCATGTTAGTTCCAGCTTTTATTGTTACTTGACCTTTGATGAATATTTCACCTTTGTCAGCAGCACCTGGTCTACCCCACATTATAGTAGTGTTTAATTCACCTTCTGAAGAACCGAATTCACCTATTTGAACTCCATCTTCATCTGTACCAGTTAATACCATTATAGCTCCATCTATAACTCTTGTTATACCTGAACCTAATTCGCCTTCTTCTTTAGTAGCGATTGGTTGTATATCTAATACAGCCTCACTGTAAGTTTCATACTTATCAGGAGTTATTATTTCTAATTTAACATCAACAACTAATTCTTGAGTGTCATTAGCTTCTTTACATATTTCTGCTGCATTTCTGATGTATAAAGTAGTTCCTTCTATTTTAGTTTCATCAGCAAATTCAACTTTGTCTATTTTAAAGTGTTTTTTAGTTAAGCTTCTTAATAATTTCTTTTCTTCAGCTTTTGGAGCTACTTCTGCTACTGCACCTGCTACTGGAGCAGCAACGTTTGCTACTGGAGCAACAACTCCTGCTTGACCAGCTACTGATAAAGGTATTTCTAAGCTTATATCTTTACCTTCACCTATGTGTATTTTAACTGTTTCACCTAAAACTCCTGTGCTTACTGGCACTACTGCTTCTAAAGCTGCTGGAGCTTCTTCTACTACTGCTTCTTCTACTACTTCTTTAGCTTCTCCTGCTTTGTATCCTTCTACATTTTCTGTAGTCATTGGAGATAGAGCATCTAAAGTTTCTTTTAACTTAGCTCCTAGTACTTGACCTATAGTTAATCCATTTTCTGGTATTGTTAATAATCCAGAATCCTCTAAGTCTGCAAATATTGCTGGATCTTCTAAGTTTTCTGGTGCTATTATTGTTCCCGCTTCAAATCTACAACAACATACTGCTGGGTCATTTGCATGGGCTTGAGCTGTTTCTAAAGTTATTGACATAGTATAAAATACCTCCTTACATTATTTTCTTATTTATTATTTTAAATCTCGATTCCTCAACAGGTAACCCCTTAACTGAGGAATCAAGTAAATTAAAACCGGCTTTAATAGTTATATTTTGACTATTATTTTTGTGATACTACTCCCATTTGAGCAGCTATTGTCAAAGGTATTTCTAAGTTTATATCTTTACCTTCTTTTATGTGTATTTTTATTACTTGACCTGTTGTAGCTTGAACTGTCGCACCTTGAGTTGGCGTTACTTGAGCGACTGGAGCTTCTACTTCTTTAGCAGATTCTTCAGCATCTGTTTCTGCTACTTTATATCCTTCTACATTATCTGTAGTCATTGGAGATAATGCATCTAAAGTTTTTGTTAATTTAGCTCCTAATACTTGACCAACTGTTAAATGATTTTCTGGAATAACTAATAATCCTGAATCTTCTAAATCTCCAAATATTGCTGGGTCTTCTAAATTTTCTGGTGCTATTATTGTTCCTTCTTCAAATCTACAGCAGCATACTGCTGGGTCATTTGCATGGGCTTGAGCTGTTTCTAAAGTTATTGACATAATAAAATGCCTCCTTCATTTGATTTTAATTTATATTGATGCCTCAACACTCTCAATAATTAACATATTTACTGTTCCCTACTAACAGCCCAAAGTGTCAAGACCTTTTAACCTACATAAATCATCATAATTAATACTATTTTTTTCTCATTTGAAGTCACTTTATATATAAGCAATTCCTATGCCAACTTATTAACAAAAAGATATTTTCTATAATACAACCTTCCTTTATCGCTATTTTTAGCCAAATATTATATAAATATTTATTTACAATACCCTGTTTTTTATGTTTGGAAACATTTTCTCAAAACAAAAAAAGTGTCAATTAATCAACACTTTTTTATTTTTTTTAACACAGCCACATATATCACACCACTCCAATCATTGATTTTGCTTGGTTTGAAATTAAAGATTATTATTTTGTCAAAATTTAGTCATGTGTCATATTTTAGACACATCTATTTTATACTGATCTATCTTATAATATAACGTTGTTCTTGGTATGTTTAATATTTTAGCAGCCTTAGCTTTATTTCCATTAGACATTTTAAGTGCCTTTGTTATATTTTTTACTTCAATCTTTTGAGTAGCTTTCGTCAAATCTAGAGGATATTCTTCTTCCTCCGTATTGTTATTTCTAGAATCCATCATATAGCTTGGTACATCATCTACTTCTATTCTAGGATTTTGGGATAAGACAACAATATTTTCGATTGTGTTTTTCAATTCCCTTATATTCCCTTTCCATCTATAATTTTGAAATATATCAATTACATCTTTACTTATTGTAAGAACAGGCTTATTATTTTGTTTGCATATTTCTTCCAAGAAACTATGCACTAATAATCCTATATCTTCTTTTCTCTCTCTAAGGGGTGGTATTTTTATTTCCACAACATTTAATCTATAATATAAATCTTCTCTAAATTTTTCTGCTTTTACCATTTTTTCTAAATCTTTATTAGTAGCTGATATTATTCTAGGATTTATTTTTATTGTGGTATCTCCACCAACTCGTCTTATTTCTTTTTCTTGCAATACTCTAAGCAATTTAGCTTGCATACTAAGAGGTAAATCTGCGATTTCATCTAAAAATACTGTCCCATCCTTCGCAAGTTCAAATATACCTATTCTACCTTTTTTACTTGCTCCAGTGAATGCACCCGATTCATAACCAAAAAATTCGCTTTCAAATAATTCATTTGGTATAGCACTACAGTTAACAGGTATAAATTGACCTTTTCTCTCACTATAATCGTGAATAGCTCTAGCAAATACTTCTTTACCTGTACCACTTTCGCCCCAAATGAATATACTACTGTTGGTTCTAGCTACTTGTTTTGCAATCGCTTTCGATTTTTCCAATTTATAACTTTTACCTAAAATCTTGTCAAAGCTACCTTTAGATAAATTTTTTACTTCATCTTTTAAATATTTTAATGTATCATTTACTTTCTCAAGTTCAAGAGCTAATATTTTAGCTTCTGTAACATCTACTTCAGTACATACAACACCAATAAATTCTTCTTTATAAAATATAGGATTTGCATGAACTAATGCATACATGTTTTCTTTTTTGTCAGTAAAATATAAATCACTCATACCGACTTTACTATTCAATACTTTTTCTGAAATAGTATTTTCCAAAAACTCGTTCATCGGTCGACCCACTATGTCTTCAGACTTTATATCATACCTTTCTTCCATAAAATTATTCCATAAAATTACAACACCTTCATTATTTATAGCACAAATTCCTTCTTTAATCTGACCTATAATGTATTTTAAAGTCAATCCATAATCTTCTAAGTGCATGTATAAATAATCTCTAATATGCTCTTGTTTCAAGACACCAATAATTTTATTATCTCTAAGCACAGGAAGAATCCCTATATTTTTTAATATCATTATATCTCTACACTCATCTAAGGTTAAGCCTTCACTGACATATATAACATCTTTTTTCATTATAAGTTTTACTGGTTGGCCTTCATATTTCTTATGCATCTCATAAAGATTGTGTATATCAGTCATAGATATAATGCCTTTTAATTCACTAGATGAATCTATTACCATTAGAGTTTTTGTATTGCTTCTTATCATTTCTTTTATTGCACTTTCTATTTTTGTGTCTTCGTCTATAGTTGTAAATTTTGTATCCATTACTTCTTCTACTTTTTTTACTTCTGGTATCGAAAACATAAAGTCCCCCCTTTATAGTAGTACCTCATCAAAACTTATTTATACATATTTATTCTAGCATATTATAATAATAATTTATTGAATAATTAATATTAAAATTTCTTAAGAGATTAATATCTAAATTTGTATAATCCCTAAAATTGACATTTAATTCATACAAATAAAATGAAATGAATTATATACTTAGTACATTACTTTTTCAATACTATCTTCACCTTCAAACCATTTTTCTATTCATAAAACAGTCAGTGTATACTTTAAAATAAGTTATACTTACGCAAAAAAAATTGTCTCAAAACGATTTTTAAATCAATTTGAGACAATGTATTTTTAAACTTAATAATAAATAATAATCTAGATTAATTTTTTGCTCTTTTACATTGATACCCTAATCCACAAATTGCAATTATACCAATAAATACATATGACATTATTTGAGTTTCGTCACTTGTTTTTGGCGATTTTACCACAGTATCATCTGTTGGTGGTACTGGTGGGTTTATCACAGTATCATCTGTTGGTTTTACTGATGTATCTACCACAGTATCACCTGTTGGTGGTACTGGTGGATTTACCACAGTATCATCTGTTGGTGGTACTGGCGGATTTATCACAGTATCATCTGTCGGTGGCACTGGTGGATTTATTACAGTATCATCTGTTGGTGGTACTGGTGGGTTTATCACTGTGTCATCTGTCGGTGGTGATGGATTATGTCCATTTGAGTCTCCTCCTCCTGATGGTGGTACTGGTGGATTTACAGTATCATCTGTTGGTGGCACTGGTGGATTTACATCTGAACCTCCATCTGTTGGTAAACCTATATTAAAGTTAACTTCTTCACCATTCTTTTGTTCTATTGTATAGCTCAATAAATTTTGTTTACTCATTGGTAATAAAGATGAATGGTCTTTCTTTCCAAAATCAAAAACTGACTTATAATATTGAATAGCTTTAGGGAAAATATAATCATAAGATACCGCAGAGATATTAGCCTTTACATCTGGCTTTTCAACACTTTTAAGTATAAATTTATGTTGTGTTGAAACTTCTACTTCACCTGTACCTATTATATTACCATCTTCGTCATAAGCAGTTACTCCATTTGGTAATCTTAATTTAACTACACCACTATAACCCACTAAAGCTATCGCTTTTGTTTCATAAGTTCCATCCTCATTTTTATCAAATTCAATATCAGTTGAACCATTGCTTAGGCTAGGTTTTCCTGTATCATCTGGTTTTAGTTGTTTATGACCTGCTTCTAACAATGCTTCTAAATAAGCTTTTGTATTTATTGCTTGTTCTTTACCTTTTTGATATTTAGCTTTTTCTTCTTCAGTCTTTGCACTTTCTATAAGTATATCGTAAAGGTTTATACTTCCTTGATATTGGTTAAGTTTGGCTTGTTCATCCACTTGTCCAAGTATAATCCATATTGCACTTTGAGTAGCTGAATGAACTATATAGTCATTCTCTTCTCCACCCAAGTTAAATTGTTGTTTATATCCAAATCCATCAAATTCAGAACCTGCATAGATTATAGATTTAACTGCATCTTCATTTTGATTTTCTTGACCATTAAAATCTTCTGCTGGTAAATATGGACTCTTACCATCACTAGTTGGAGATTTTAAATGATTATTATAACAAAAAGCAGTTTGTTCGCCATCTTCTCCATCTATAATATATTTGTTATCTTTAGTACTTGCACCTATAAGACCCTTTACTATGTAATCAAAAGTTAGCGTCTTTGTAACATTATCAAATCTTATATCATAATAAGGTCTATCTGAACCATCTTCTTTTAGTAAGCATGTATTTTTTACTTTTGCTTTTTTATCATACCATAGATGTATATTTTGATCTTTTGAAGTAAGTACTTGTCTAATTTCTGATTGTTCATCTTTTTTTACAGAGTCTTCATCTTCCCAGAAATTATATACAATTTTATTTATCTGAGATAAAGTCATATCAAGAATTTTCTCAATATTATGCTTTAAGTTCATTTCTTCTACTACTAGTTTTTCTTCTGGAATTTGTTCTTCTAAAGGCTGTTCTCCCTCTGGAGTTTGTCCGTCTGATGGTTGTTCTCCCTCTGGAGTTTGTCC
>NZ_JAGWCT010000081.1:0-17390 GCF_020657815.1 Clostridioides sp. ZZV15-6597
ACACAGAAGTTAAGCTCTCTAGCGCTGATGGTACTTGGTGGGAAACTGCCTGGGAGAGTAGGACGTAGCCACGTAATTTTTTTTATTTTTTGTTGTCAAGTTTCTTATTTTCAAATTTCTTATTTAAAAAGGATAAGTCTGTTATAAATGCTTTATATAAACACATATAATATTTAAAAGAGTTTTTTATAAATTAATTCTTTTAATGTAGGATGTGAGGTTTTATAGGTATGTACTTTTAAATAAGAAAGGAGATAGATAATTGGGTGTCTGTAATCAATAGTTTTATTTTACAATATGGATTAATATCTGTATTTGTATTAATTATGATTGAGTATGCTTGTTTTCCATTACCTAGTGAAGTAGTTTTACCACTTTGTGGAGCTATTGCAGCAAGAAATCATTTTGGTTTTTTAACTATTTTAATTTTAAGTATAGTTGCAGGTATACTTGGTTCGATATTTTGTTATACAATAGGCAATTTGGGAGGAAAATCTATCATAAATAAGATAGTAGAGATATGTCCCAAGGCAAAAAAGGGAATTTTTACATCACAAGATTATTTTAACAAATACTCTTCTATTTCTGTTTGTGTATGTAGGTTAATTCCTCTATGTAGAACATACATATCTTTTATAGCAGGTATTGCAGGTCAGAATATTATAACTTTTATTATATCCTCTATTGTGGGTATCACCATATGGAATACTTCGTTAATTAGTATTGGGTATATTTTTTCAGAGAGTTGGGTAAAAATAATGTCACATTATAATGATTATAAATTCCTAGTTCTCATTATACCAATATCCATAATTTTTATTGGAATTGGTATTAAGTCATATATACATAAAAAACATCACAAGATAAGATTATAAAAAATATTAGAAAATTTTTTTTTGTACAAGGTCATTAAGACGGTTGAGAAAATAGAAGGCGTCGTAAATCTGCATAAACACTACGTTTTTGTAGGTTCTCGGCGTTTCTTTTATCGCTTGTGTCTGTGGTACTTTTTTCTTAAAATGTACCATGTTTTACACTTTGTTGAGGGTAAGTTTGCTTATATAGAAAAGGCGACAGCTTTGAAAATCAAAACTACCGCTTTATAAATGTTCAAAAATATGTTGCTTCTGTGACAGTTTTTTTACATTCGTTTGGCAGATTAAAACCAAATATTTAAAATTATAGTATTAAAATATGAAACAATAACTTGCTAATATTACATTCACTATAATTAACATAAGTTACTAATCCAGTCCAATCTTATCAGTCCACTCATTTATTCTTTCTATTACCCCTTTAGGTGGGTCATTGTTGAATTTCCATTCAGTATAACAGTGTAACATACCAAAAAGAAACAAGAATACAATTAGAATAATCAGTTTTTTTATCTTTTTCATTTTGATATACCTATTTCAATTTTTTTCATTGTGTTTTAGCCCTTTCAGTATAAATGCAGAAAGGCAGGCACAAAGTAATAAACTTATGATACTCCTCATAATTTTTTCTCCAGTAGTTATATAGTATCCAGAAAGATTAAATATTGCCGCAATAGGAAAAAAGGTTTGTAAGACATTTGACATACCTGCAAATAGTCCAGCAATAGAATAAACTTCTGTGAATACTAATGCAAGCCAATATCCTTTTTTCATGCGCGATACTAAGGCAATAATGGGAGAAATTGCAAGGAATACACCTATGCCATCAAGAAAATACTCTTTCATGCAACTTAAAACCAGTTTTATCGATAAATCGGAAAAATGTAAAACGGATTCAGTCAAAAATGTTATAGTAAAGAGTAACAAATAAAGAAGTATACTGAATATAAAAGTAATAATCATTTTTGCTATGGTTAATTTTGTTTCATTTATGGGAATAAGACGCAGGGATTTAATAGTGTCCTCCTCTTCTTCACGACAAATAATATAGCTTCCTAATAGGGCAATGACAGCAGGAAGAACAAAAAAAGTTGACCAAGGTTGTACCGCATCCATATACCAACCTGCATTGTCTATATACCGTGAACCGTCATAAACGCTCTTTAAGCCATAATGTAAATCTAGGTCATTATATACATCCTGCCCTCCTGCAAAAACTATGACTGCTATCATAATGGATGCAAAAACTGTAATCCAAACAATTTTTGAACGACGAATTTTTTGACATTCAGCCCAAAGTAATTTCCACATTATCTACACCTCACTTTCTTCTTCCTAGTGTAATGTTTGCAAACAATACTGATACAATACTCCAAATACAAATACAAAGAAATGCTAATGGGACATTAATTTCCTGTGAAAATATAAGACCTGGAATGTCTTTATTTCTCATGATAATAACTCCCATACTGGATAATGGGTGTAAATACATATTTATTGTCATTAGAACAAAACCGGAAAAGGCATATACCAATGTGATACAAATTGGGAGAATGTATCCTTTTTGAGATGTAGCGATTGCCAAAATCGGCAACATTACAAAAGCAGTGATTACACCAATTTCTAAACATTTTTTCAACAAATATAAAATGCTTGCCCAGTTAAATACGACATATCCAGAAAGTACACTAAATAACACAGAAGCAATGGCTGTAATCAGCATAAAACAAATAGAGTAAATCAAAACAACGAAAAATTTACTAAAAAAGTATCCCATTTTACTAATAGGTACAATCCAAAGCTGTTTGAGCATATTATACTGGTTTTCTTCGTGTATAAGCATGGTGCAAAGTATACCCAAAACAACGGGTAAAATAATCCAAAGTGTATAACCAAATGCAGACCATTTATAAAACTTTATTGGCTCAACACCTGTTTTACCAAAATAATTGAAGTATAGTAGTGCGAAAAACGGCATAATGAGAGCGGACAACAACATCAGCCAAATAAGTTTCCTACGACGCAGTTTAAGAAATTCTGTTTGAATAAGTTTAAGCAATGCCCTCTCCTCCTGTGATTTTTTTAAAGTAGTCCTCTAAAGTATCATTACAAATTTGAGAACTAATAACAGTTACATTCTGCATTACAAGTGCTTTATTGATTTCACCCATATCCAGAGTAGTGTTATAAAGGCGTAAAGTGTGGTCATCTTGAACGGAATAATCCTTCGTGTTAAATTGACGCTCTAAAATAAGTGATGTCTTTGGAATATCTGAAACTTGTAGTAGGATATATTTACTGTTTTTCTTTTCTAGTTCACTCATACTACTTTCTTCCAAAAGAACACCGTGGTCGATAATTCCAATATCATCAGCCAACAATGAGATTTCTGAAAGAATATGACTGGAAATAAGAATTGTCTTTCCATGCTCATCGCTCAAGTCCCTAATAAACTTTCTCATCTCCGCAATACCAATAGGGTCAAGACCATTGGTTGGCTCATCTAAAACTAACAGTTCTGGGTCATGCAGGATAGCGTTGGCAATACCAAGTCGCTGTTTCATGCCAAGCGAATATTTACTAAACAGCTTTTTATTTTTATAAGGTAAGCCTACAATCTCCAATGCTCTTTTTACAGAATTAGGGGCGGCTGTACCACGCAGTTTTGCAAAAACCTCCAAGTTCTCCGTTCCTGTCAGATTAGGATAAAATCCTGGTGTTTCGATAATTGCACCAATACGGGGATATACTCGTTTTTCACGTCCCTTAATACTCTCTCCAAATACATCTACCTCGCCATACGTGATTGAAGTCAACCCTAAAATCATTTTCATAATTGTGGTTTTCCCAGCCCCGTTGCGTCCTAACAGACCATAGATTCGGCCTTTTTTTACATGGAGATTGACTTTGTCAACTACTGTTTGATTTCCATAAATTTTTGTAAGTTGCTTTGTTTCAATCACAAAATCATTCATATATAATTTCCTCACTTTTAATAAATTTGTTTCTACAAAATCATAGTTGATACAACGTCAAAATCAACTACAATTAGAATTATAAAACATGAACCTTGCCAAAACCTTGCCATAATCTTGCTTTTATCTTGTTTTAGAGTAAGAAAGCCTCGGACTTTTACAGGGCTTTAGGAAGCAATATTGTAAATTCTGTTCCCATACCGGGAGTGCTGTTGGCGGTAATATTTCCCTTATGAGCGTTAATAAGTTCCTTTGCAATCGCCAAGCCTAAACCATTCCCCTTTGAAGCTCGTGAATGGTCGCATTGGTACAACCTTTCAAAAATATGTGGGAGATTGTCTGAAGATATACCTTTCCCATTATCTGTTATTACAATTTGAGCTTGATCTTTGTTTTCAAAAATTCTCAATGTCATTTTGTCACCACTACTATGGGTAATAATATTTTGTAATAGGTTATTAATGATACGGGTATATGCATTTGCGTCTATGCGTAAGAAGTACTCTATTTCTGGTATATCAAATTCATATTCAAAATGACTGCTTTCTAAAACAGGTATCCAATCAGATATAATATTACGGGATAATTCATTCAAGTCAAAAATATCAAAATGAAAAACTTGTTCCTTAGAATCCAATTTTACCCATTCAAATAGATTTTCTACAAAATTCTTTAAGTAATGAGCCTTATCAGACGCAACATGGATATACTCGTCTTTTTCCTCTCCTACAACAATTTTACTTTCTACTGCTTCCAAATAACCGACCAAAGAAGCAAGTGGAGTTTTTACATCATGGGAGAGACTTGTCATTAGCTGTTTGTAGGCTTGTTCTGATTGTTTTTGCTGAATAAGTTGAAATTGGCTATTGATTGCCATTTCGTTAATATCATAGCAAATTTGTTTTGTAATGTCGTTTTCATCTGTTAAAATACGGCGATTAAGGTTTCCATTTTTTATATCCTCTAAAGCATCTTTTATAAGTGTAAGTTGTATTCGGACACGTAGCAGGACAGAAACAAGGTACGCTATAATAATCAGGCTAAGAGCCAATATCAAAAGCAGATAGACACTTGTATTCATGTTAAGCCTCCTTATTAAAACGATAACCGACACCACGAACTGTCAAAATATAAAATGGATGGTTGGGGTCTGGTTCAATCTTTTTTCTCAATTTACTGATGAAAGACATGATGTTACTATCGTCAAAAGCATATTCTTCTTCCCATACTTGTGTATAAATCTGTTTTTTGGTAAACACCCGTCCCTTATTAGAAGCCAGAAAAGCAAGTAAATCAAATTCTTTGCTTGTAAGTTGAACAGGAATATTATTGACAGAAACAATTCGGTTTGTCTTGTCAATAATCATGCCATTTATTATTATGCAATCTGTGTCTGTTATAAAAGCAGGGTTTAACATAGTATACCGACGAATAAGAGAATTGACACGAGCCATAAGTTCGTTTATGCTGAACGGTTTTGTTAGGTAATCGTCAGCACCTAAACGTAGTCCGGAAACTTTATCATCCTCGTCATTTTTAGCGGTAAGCATAATTACTGGAATATTACTTGTTTCTCTAATTTTTTTCAGAACTTGAAAACCGTCTATATCTGGCATCATTATGTCCAAAATTACAAGAGAGAGTGTGTGTCTATTTTTATCGACCAAATGTAGACCTTCTGCACCACAATGTGCAGTAATAGCAGATAAATTTTCTTGCTCAACACATTTTTTCATAAGAGCGCAAAGCTCTTTGTCATCATCTATAATCAAAACACTATTCATATTGTACTTCCTTTCTTCTTTTTGCTCTACCATCAACAGGCTTTTCTGCGTCCTTTGGTATCAGCCACATATACCCGAGTTTTGAAACTCCTGGTATGCGATTTTCTTCACATAGTTTTTGTACTCTTCTTTCAGAAATGCCCCATTTTTTTGCTACTTCTGGGCAAGACATATATTCCATATTTCAATCATCCTTTCCTCATAATTTATCAGCATATATTATATACGTATAGACGAACAAAATCAAGAAATATCAGTAAGTAGTACTCTTTATTTTGTCTAATAGTAAAACTGTATAAACATATCTAATACGATTACTATGTCTACAAAATTTATCTTGTACTTATTGATTTCACAGTATGGGAGTATAATACTCTTATGTAAAGGTAGATTTGTCACCTCCTTAATCATGTCGCCTTACTTAATTTTGTAGTGATAAAATGGTGCATGGTCTTACTTAAAATGGGGGAGATTAAAAAATCAATTTTAGCTTATATCCTTTTATGCTAAAATGGTGTTAAGAAATGAAACAAATATTATTTATATAAAAGGGGTAACAATATGGATATAATAGATAATTTAAGGGTACAAGGGGTAGATGAAAAGCTTATTGAAGATGTACTGTATTTTAAAAATTATTATGGATTGGAAAAAGATTTAGAATACAGAGTAACAAAGTCTAAAACTTATTTTTATGGAAAAGACATATTATCTATGTGTATAGCAGCGATTTTAGAAGAAGAAAATATTTTATTGTCAGGACCAAAGGCAACAGGAAAAAATTTACTTGCTGATAATTTAGGCGAGATATTTAATAGACCTCAGTGGAATACATCATTTCATATAAACACAGATAGTTCAACACTTATAGGTACAGATACATTTATAGACAATGAAGTTAAACTTAGAAGAGGTTCAGTTTATGAATGTGCTATTAATGGAGGCTTTGGTGTATTTGATGAAATTAACATGGCAAAAAATGATGCTATAGTTGTAGTTCATTCAGCCTTAGATTATCGTCGAGTGATTGATGTACCCGGCTATGAGAGAGTTAATCTGCACCCAGCAACAAGATTTATTGGAACTATGAATTACGAGTATGCAGGAACAAAAGAACTTAATGAAGCACTAGTATCTAGATTTATGGTAATAGATATTCCTCCAATAGAAGAAGATAAGTTAATGATGATTTTAAAAAATGAATTTTCAGATGCTGATGAAGAGAAATTAATACACTTTGCAGGAATATTTTTAGATTTACAATTGAAATCTCAAAATGGTGAGATATCTAGTAAAGCTATTGACCTACGTGGTCTTATGGCATCTCTTAAGACTATAAGGAGAGGATTGAAACCAACTCTTGCAATTAATATGGGACTGACAGGAAAGACTTTTGATATATATGAAAAAGAAATGGTTGGAGATGTAATTAAAACGAGAATACCTAATAAATGGGAGAGTGCAGATGTATTTCCAATAAGTCATATTTAATATAGGTGAGATTATGAAATGGATATATGATGATTATGAATTTGAAAATAGAGCAAATAACTTATCTTGGACAATAGCTGGTGATTACAATGAAAGTATAGATATATCAGAAAAAGATTATTCTTCAAAAGAAATAGGTCTATACTTTGCAATAATTGCAGGAGCTAGAAGAAAGTATGTAGATTGGGACATAGTTAAAAAATATCTTACAAACAGAATACGAAAAGGATATGACAAAGATATTATATTGGGTCTAATTCAAGTTATATTAAATACAATAGTTGAAGAAAAGGCCATTAAAGATAGGCCAGGGATAGAAGATATAAGAAGAAATGCTTATAAAGATATTGTTTCACGTTTTACCAAAATAAACAATGACAATATTATGGATAAAATTAAATATGCATTTGTACTTTATAATATGGACAAGCATCCAGCATTAGACAGTATAACTAGAAGAATAGTTAATGACATAAGGAATATAGATACGAATCAAGATATTATGGAGATTTTAAAAGCATTAGATGTTATATATTTAACTTATTTTGAATATATATTAAATGGAGAAGAAAGCAATTCTACATATGATGAAAACAATGTAAAGGATGTTGAAGTAAACTTTGATACATTTGCTGATTTTATGTATGAAGAACTTTATAGTGATGAAGGAGAAAACATTATTGAAAGTGATATAGACTCAATATCTTCATCGATGCTTGTAGAAGGGGTAGGGGATTTTGATGATTCTCAATCTAGTAATTCAGCAGACAGAGTTATATATGTTGATGAAGAGACTGTAAATAAAATATATTCAAAAATAGAACATTATTATGGGAAAACTTATTTAAGTAAGGGTGAAATTAAAAAGCTTGAAACACAAAATTGCAGAAACGTACATGAGGGATGCAGAATTCACTTTACAGATGGTGTTCTTAGAAGTGAATGTAATAACGTTTTTCAGCTGAAATATGTGACAAGACAAAAAGAAAATAATTTAGGCAAATTTAGAGAACATGCTAGGATGTATAGACAACAAATAAAGCGATTAAAAGAAAGCCTTGCTAGGATTTTAGTAGAAGAAAATGCTAAAACTAGAGTGTATTCTGATTGTGGAACTATCCTAGCAAATAGAGCTTGGAGAGTTGGAAGGAGTAACAATAATAAAATATTTTATAAAGATATAGAAAATGAAAAAGGGAAATATGTTATTGATATATTGTTGGATGCAAGTGGTTCTCAAAGTAGAAACCAAGGAAATGTAGCAATTCAAGCTTACATAATTGCAAATGCCTTGACAGAAGTTGGAATACCAAATAGAGTTATGGGTTTTTCTAGTTTCTTAGATTACACGATATTAAAAAGATTTAAGGATTATGATGACAGTATTAAAAATAGTGAAAACATCTTTGAATACTTCTGTGCTGGTAATAATAGAGATGGTTTAGCTATAAAATCCATATGTAGTGGTTTGATAAATAGAGACGAAGAAAATAAAATTTTGATAGTTCTTAGTGATGGAAGGCCAAATGATGTAAAGATAGGAAAAAATAGCGAGAGAACTTTAAGAGGAGAAAAAGCTTATAGAGGTATTGTTGGTTTAAGAGATACAGCTAATGAAGTAAGAAAAGCTAGAAAACAAAATATTTTAGTATTAGGAGTATTTACAGGTAAAGAATCAGAGCTTGAAGCTGAAAGATTAATATATGGAAACGATTTTATATATTCAAGAGACATAACTAGATTTTCTGATGTGGTTTCAATGTATTTAAAAAAGATAATTAGGAGTTAATTGATTTATAAAAAAGAATTTATATACATAAAAATATAAAAATGAATAAAATTTGTAAAAAATGTAGAAATTTTCACAGAAAAGGTATACAATGATTTATATAGAAAATGAATTAAAAATAAAGTAATATTAAAAATTAAATATATAATATTATAGGTTCTTTAAGCAAGATTAATAGGGAAGAAGGTTAAATTCCTTTACAGCCCCCGCTACTGTGATGCAGACGAAACTTTTGTTAGCCACTATGATAATATGCTTTTATATTTCATGGGAAGGAAGAGGAGTAGGATGAAGCTAAGTCAGGAGACCTGCCTAAAATATTAAAGTGATTTCTTCGGGGATGGAGAAAGTTTCTTATAATAATTATACAGATATGTTTATTTTATGTGTTTGTATTTAGATTGTCGAAAATTAGAAGCCTAGCCATCGAGTTAGGCTTTTTTATTTTGCTAGAATAAGGTTACATATATTATTCATATTTTAATTATTAGAAAGGGAGAGGGGATACTCAAATGAAACAAAATATCAAATTAGGGGTTATAGCTGCACTTATGTTAATCATTTTAACTCCAGTTACATCAAATGCAATGCATATAATGGAAGGTTACTTACCAGTAAAATGGTCTATAGCATGGGGAGTTATATTTATACCATTTTTCTTAGTGGGATTAAAATCAATAGGTAAAATAGTAAAGCAAGACCCTAAGAAGAAAGTTTTATTAGCTCTATGTGGAGCATTTGTATTTGTTTTATCAGCATTAAAAATACCTTCAGTAACAGGAAGTTGTTCACATCCTACTGGAGTAGGTCTTGGAGCAATAATGTTTGGACCAAGTGTAATGTTTGTTCTTGGAACTATAGTTCTAATATTCCAAGCATTATTACTAGCACATGGGGGAATAACTACTTTAGGAGCTAATGCTTTTTCAATGGCTATAATAGGGCCAATTATATCATTTTTAATATTCAAAGCATTAAAGAAAAAAGATGGAAACAATGCTATACCAGTATTTCTTGCAGCAGCAATAGGAGATTTAGCCACATATACAATAACTTCAATACAACTAGCACTGGCTTTCCCAGACCCATCAGGTGGAGTGATGGCTTCAGCAATTAAATTCTTAGGAATTTTCTTTATGACTCAAATACCAATAGCAATAGCAGAAGGTATTCTTACTGTAATTGTATATAATTTGATTACAGAAAATGGAGAAAAAAGCATACTAGAAAATAATGATAAAGGAGTTAAAGCTAATGAGTGCTAAAACAAAAACAAAAACTAACATATTACTACTTTTATTAGTAGTAGCTCTTATAATATTCCCATTACTTGTAAATTCAGGTGCTGAATATGGAGGAGCAGATGGTCAAGCTGAAAGTGAAATTACTAAGATAAATCCAAATTATGAGCCTTGGTTTAGTAGTCCATATGAGCCACCAAGTGGAGAAATAGAGAGTTTATTATTCTCTGCACAAGCAGCTCTAGGTGCAGGTGTAATAGGATACATATTAGGTCTTCAAAAAGGAAAGAGAAGTTAATTATGCTTATCATTGATAAATATGCATATACAAATAGATTAAGTAAAGTAAATCCAAATAAAAAAGTAGCCATAGGAGCAATTTTTCTAATTGCTTCTATGATAATAAAAAATATATTTATCTTAAGTGGAATTATGATTTTAATGAGTATTTTAGTTGTTTGTGTAGCAGGGATAGATTTAAAAAATTATTTGAAATTACTTCAAATACCGATGTATTTTTTATTTCTTAGTATAGGTATAACTCTTGTGAATATATCTTTTAATAAAACAGACCTACTATATAGTTTTCAGTTTTTTAGTTTTTATGTAGGAATATCAAAGGCATCTATTGACATGTCTATTCATGTGTTATTTAGAGCTATGTCTTGTTTAACTTGTGTGTATTTTTGTATACTTACAACACCTTTTAATCAGTTGATATTTTTCTTTAAGAAATTGCATTTACCGGACACCTTTGTTGAATTATCAATGTTGATATATAGATTTATATTTATATTTTTAGAAGAATTTTCAGAGATATATAAGTCACAAGAATTAAGATTTGGGTACATAAATTTAAAAACTTCATATAAATCTTTAGGGATTCTTGGAAGTATGCTGTACAAAAGGCTTATGACAAGGTATGATGATATGTGTATATCATTAGACATAAAATTGTATGATGGTAAATTTCACATAGTAGGGGATAATGATGTTTAAAATAAATAATTTAACATATCAATATGAAAAAAATGCTAATGCATTATTGAACATTAATATGGATTTCTCAAAGGGAAATGTTATAGGTATAATAGGCTCAAATGGTTCAGGAAAATCAACTTTATTTATGAACTTAATGGGAATACTAAAGCCTACGTCTGGAGAAATACTTTTCAAAGAAGAAAAGTTAAAGTATGATAAGAAGAGTTTGTATAATCTTAGAAAAAATGTAGGGATTGTCTTTCAAGACCCAGAAAAACAAATATTTTACTCAAAAGTATATGATGATATAGCATTTGCGATGAGAAACATTGGAATGGATGAAAAAATTATTAAAGAGAGAATAAATAAAGCTTTGATAGCTGTTAATGGAATAGATTTTATAGATAGACCAGTACACTTTTTAAGTTATGGTCAGAAAAAAAGAGTAGCAATTGCATCAGTTATAGCAATGGAAAATGAAATTGTATTGCTTGATGAGCCTACAGCTGGATTAGACCCAGTAAGTACTAGGTCTATTGTAGATATAATAAAGAGATTAGATGAAAATAATATAAAAATAGTAATATCCAGTCATGATATGAATTTAATGTATGAAATATGCGATTATATATATGTACTGGATAAGGGGATTTTAATTGATGAAGGAAACGCAGAAAGTGTATTTGTAAATGAGAACAATATTATACAAGCTGGATTAGAATCTCCGTGGTTAGTAAAGGTACATAAAAATATGAACTTACCTTTATTTAAGAAAGAAGAAGATTTGTATAAGTACTGGAAAGAAAGAGACTTAATACAAATAAATAATTAAGCCCTAAACCTATTTTAAAAAAATAGATTTATATATAATAACCCTTAACCTAGACCCCTTAAAGGTGCCTTATGATTCCCCAAATCATAAGGTTATTTTTTTTATAAAGAATAAAAATAAATTTTATAAGTAAGTGTTATCTAATTGTTAAAATTTGACAATAATCTATTAATATAATACATAATTATAATTTGAAGTAATTCATATTTTAGATTAAAATATATTTATGGCTGTTAACAGGAGGAGAAATATGAATTTAGATACATTAAATCCTGCTCAAAGAGAAGCAGTAGAAAAAACTGAAGGTCCAGTACTTATACTGGCTGGTGCTGGTTCAGGTAAAACTAAGGTATTAACAACAAGAATAGCATACCTTATAGAAGATAAAGGTGTACAAGCACCAAATATATTAGCTATAACATTTACAAATAAAGCTGCAAATGAAATGAGAGAGAGAGTTGAGCAAAACATAGGTCCTGAAACTAAGGACATGTGGATAAGTACATTCCATTCTTGTTGCGTTCGTATACTCAGAAAAGATATAAATAAGATTGGTTACAATAGGAGTTTTGTAATTTATGATTCTGCAGACCAAGTTACATTGGTTAAAGACTGTCTTAAAGAATTAAATTTAAGTGATAAGGTATTTGAACCAAAAGCAGTTATAAGCGCCATTTCAGGAGCAAAAGACAAGCTTTATACTCCAAAACAGTTTAAAGATATCAACATGGCAGATAATAGAATGGTTAAGATTGCAGATATTTATGCTCTATATCAAGACCGTTTAAAGAGAAATAGTGCACTTGACTTTGATGATTTAATACTTAAAACTGTAGAACTTTTTAAGGCTAATGATGAAGTGTTAGCTTATTATAGAAGTAGATTTAGATACATAATGGTAGATGAGTATCAGGATACGAGTAAAGCTCAATATGAACTAATAAAATTATTAGCTAGAGAACATCAAAATATCTGTGTTGTTGGAGATGATGACCAAAGTATTTATGGATGGAGAGGCGCAGATATAAGAAACATACTTGAATTTGAGAAAGATTATGATAATGTACATGTTGTTAAACTAGAACAAAATTATAGGTCAACACAAGTAATATTAGATGCAGCTAACAAAGTTATATCCAATAATATAGAAAGAAAAAGAAAGAAACTTTGGAGTGAAAAGAAAGAAGGAGAACTTATAAAGATACAACTAACTGGTAGTGAAATAGAAGAGGCTGATTTTATAGCTGACTCAATTGCACAAATAGCTAGAAAAGAGAATAGACCATACAAAGATTTTGCAGTACTTTATAGAGCAAATGCACAAGCAAGACCTGTAGAAGACGCTTTAAACAGAAGTCAAATTCCATATAATATATATGGTGGTACAAAGTTTTATGAGAGAAAAGAAATAAAGGACTTAGTAGCGTATTTAAGAGTTATTCAAAATCCACAGGATGACATATCTATAAAAAGAATTATAAACGTTCCTAGAAGAGGTATAGGGCTTAGAACTATAGAAAAAATTGAAGATAGAGCCAATCTGAAACAAGAGAGTATATATTCAGTTTTAATTGATATAGAAACAAATTCTGATATATCTACAAAAGCTAGAGCAAGTATAAGTGGATTTGTTGATATTATAGGTACACTTAGAACTATAAAAGAAGTCTATCCTGTTAGTAAGTTAATAGAAAAAGTTTTGGATACTACAGGATATATGGATGAACTTGTAGAGACAAGAAATAAAAATGAAAAAGATTTAACTGGTAAAGGTGAAGAAGCTCAAGATAGAATTGATAATTTAAGAGAATTTATATCTATAGCACTAGAGTTTGAAAGTAGTAGTGATGATACTTATGAAAATAAAGATTTAGAGACATTTTTAACTAGTATAGCACTTACATCTGAATCTAATGATGAAGAGGACAATGATAGAGTTTCTCTTATGACAATTCATACATCTAAAGGGTTAGAGTTTCCAGTTGTATTTTTGATAGGTATGGAAGAAGGTCTATTTCCTATATCAAGAGCTATAAAGTCTCTGAGTGAATCTCAAATAGAAGAAGAGAGAAGGCTTTGCTATGTTGGTATAACTAGAGCTAAAGAAGAGCTATACATGTCACTAACTGAAAAGAGAACGCTATATGGTAAAACAAATGTTGCAATAGCTTCAAGATTTATGGAAGAGTTACCAGAAGAATGTATAGAAAGATTGTACAAAATGAAAAAGGAATTAAGTTATTCTAAAGCAAGTTATAATATGTTAGATAAATATACTAAAAAGTATATGAATACTATAAGTAAATCTAAAGTTGCAGATAACGTTAATGCTACAATAAAAGATTCAAATAAAGAGACTAATCCAGAAGATATAAAGCTTGGTTCTAAAGTACATCATCCTAAATTTGGGGTTGGAACAGTCGTGTCTATAACTGGAACAGATGTTACTATAGCCTTTGATAAGCAAGGAATTAAAAAAATAAATAAAGAATATACAACACTAGATATTTTATAATGGAGGAAAATTAGGAATGGATAGTATAAGCTTTGCTAAAAATTTAATAGATTTCATATACGATAGCCCATCATCTTTTCACGCAGTTGATAGTGCTAAAGAAGTCTTAGATAAAAATGGATTTGAAGAGTTAGCTTTAAATAAGAAATGGAATCTAAAAGTAGGTGGAAAATACTACGTGACTAAAAATTTATCTGCTATAGTAGCTTTTGTAGTTAACTCAGATAATATAGAAGAAGGTGGATTTAGAATAATAGGTTCTCACTCAGATTCTCCTACATTTAGTATTAAGCCAAATGCAGAAATAGAAGCTGAGAAAGCTTATTTGAAGTTGAATACAGAATGTTATGGAGGAGCAATATTAAGTACGTGGTTAGATAGACCACTTGGTATAGCTGGGAGAGTAGTCTTAAAAGGAGATAGTGTACTTAAGCCAAAAGAAAAACTTATCGACTTTAAAAAGCCAATTTGTATAATACCAAATCTAGCTATACATTTGAATAGAAGTATAAATGAGGGTCATTCATATAATAAACAAAAAGATATGTTACCTCTAGTTGGATTGTTAAATGATACATTAGAAAAAGATAACTTTCTTTTAAAACAAATATCGTCTAATTTAAATGTAAAGATGGAAGATATAATAGACTTTGATTTATTCTTATATGAATTTGAAAAAGGAAGTTTAATAGGGGCTAATGATGAATTTATATCTATTGGAAGACAAGATAATCTTGCAATGGTACATGCTAGTTTAAATGCTTTAGTTGATACTAAAGGACAAAGTGGTGTAAATGTAATGGCTGTGTTTGATAATGAAGAAGTTGGAAGTTCCACTAAACAAGGTGCAGATTCAAATATGCTATTAAATATATTGGAGAGAATATGTTTATCAATAGGGAAAGATAGAGAAGGATTTTTTGAGTCTATTTATTCGTCTTTCATGATATCATCAGATTTAGCTCACGCTATTCATCCAAATACTCCAGAAAAACATGACCCAACTAATAAACCAGTTATGGGGAAAGGGCCTGTTATAAAGATAAATGCAAGTCAAGCATATACAAGCGATGGATATTCTATAGCTGTTTACAAAAATATATGTAAAGAAGCTAATGTCGAGTATCAAGAATTTGTAAATAGGTCAGATGAGAGGGGTGGAAGTACAATAGGTCCAATATCTTCTACTCATGTAGATATACCATCTGTGGATGTAGGAAGTCCAATTTTAGCAATGCATTCTGTAAGAGAATTAGGTAATGTTGAAGACCATTATAGTATATATAAAACATTTAGTAAATTTTTTGAAATATAAATATAAGATAAATAATTTGGAGATGAAACTATGAAATTAGGACTATGCTTAGAAGGTGGAGGAGCAAAAGGAGCTTACCAAGCGGGGGTAGTTAAGGCTTTATATGATAATGGAATAAATAATTTTTATTCGATTTCAGGAACATCAATAGGAGCGATGAATGGATATTATTTATACACAGGTAATGTTGATAACTTGGAAAAAATGTGGACAAATATAAAAGATATCCAGAACGGAAATGTGAAAATAGTAAATAATACTGTGGATAATTCTCCTGTTATAGACAATCTTAAAGAACTAGATGATAGTAAAATAGAGAAAATGAACTTCTATGTTAATTATGTAGAAGTTAATAATAAGGTAGTATCAGAAAAGGTTGTAAATGTGTTAAAAATGCCTAAAGATGAAGCAATCTTAAGCATTTCATATAGTGGATTGTTACCATCAAATCCAAATGCTACTCTTGGATTTAAAGAACAATTTATGAAGGATGTGCAAGATGGTATTTACGATGGTTTTAAATTGGATGGTGGTCTAATTAGGAGTGCATTAATTGAGCCTTTAATTGTGGATAATGTGGATAAAATTATTTTGATATCCACAAAGTATAATTATGATTTACCAGATGACATCAAAAAAATATATAATGAAGATAAAATAATAGTAGTTAGACCTAATACTCAATTTGCACCTAAAGATACTCTTAACTTTGATGATGAGTTTTGTAAAACTATATATCAAGAAGGATATGAAATAGGAAAAAATATACTTGATAGACTTTAATTTAGAGTATAATATAATAAATGTAATTGTGTAATTTAATTAATAAAAAGGAAGGTAATAAGTCATGGAAAATAAAAATCCTATAGTAACTATAGTAATGGAAAATGGAAAAGAAATAAAAATTGAGTTATACCCAAATATAGCACCAAATACAGTTAAGAATTTTGTATCATTAGTAGATGATGGATATTATAATGGAGTAACATTTCATAGAGTAATACCAGGATTTATGATACAAGGTGGATGCCCAAATGGTACTGGAATGGGTGGCCCAGGCTATTCTATAAAAGGTGAATTTAGTGGAAATGGATTTACTAACAATCTAAAGCATGAAAGAGGAGTTATATCAATGGCTAGAACTATGGCACCTAATTCAGCTGGTTCTCAATTCTTTATAATGCATAAAAATTCACCACATTTAGATGGTCAATATGCAGGCTTTGGTAGAGTTATAGAAGGTATGGATACAGTTGATGAAATAGCATCAGTTAGAACAGGAGCAGCGGACAAGCCAAAGACTCCACAAATTATGAAAGCTGTGACTGTAGAAACTTTTGGAGTAGATTACTCAGATGTAGAAAAAAACTAAGTCATAGATAAAAGTAAAAATCTATACCTGTCTCTTAGACAGATCTCGTGTCCGGTGGTGCGTATGTTTGGGGGGGGGGTGGGGGGGGGGGGGGGGGGGGAGAAAATGGGTGGGGGGAGGGAGGGGGTGAGGTGGGTGATTGTGTGTTGGGGTGGGGGACGGGTCGGATGGGGTGGCGGTGGGGGTGGTAGCTGTTGGGTACTATGTATGTGAAGTGTTT
>NZ_JAGWCT010000082.1:0-17203 GCF_020657815.1 Clostridioides sp. ZZV15-6597
AATCTATTGAGTAATATAAAAAAAGATGCTATTATAAGTATGTGTTAAAATGATTAAGCTAATCTTATGTACTGAATTTAACTATAAAAATAATAAGGGGGCGTTTTTTTATGTCAAATACTGAAAGCGTATCTAAAAAAGCTAGTCATCCGAAGAGTTTTTGGCTTGTTTGTATGACAATTTTATGGGAAAGATTTAGTTATTATGGATTAACAGCTTTGTTGGTATTATTTTTTACAGCGAGTGTAGCTCAAGGTGGTCTAGGACTTTCTACCCAAGAAGCAACTTCAATGTTTGGTTTGTTTACAGGTCTTATATATCTTACACCATTAATTGGTGGCTGGTTGGCAGATAAAGTTTTAGGTCAACAAAAATGTATATCTATAGGTGCACTTTTAATAGCAATAGGTGACTTTGTTTTGTTTGCATCATCTACATCTATTAGTATGGTTTGGGTAGGTCTATCAATAATCATTTTAGGAAATGGTTTTTTTAAATCAAGTTGTTCCAATATAGTTGGTGATATATATCCTAAAACCGAGGTATCAAGAAAAGACGCAGCATATAGTTTATTCTATATGGCAGTAAATGTAGGTGCATTCATAGCTCCAATCATATGTGGATTGCTTTCTGATAATGTATTTGCAGTAAGAGGAGTAAACGGAGATATAGTCTCTTATGGATATAAGATGGCATTCTTAGTTTGTGGTATAGGTATGATGCTTGGTATGATTATATTTACACTTCTTGCGCCAAAGCTACTAAAAGAAGTTGGAAAACATCCAGTTACTAAGGGAAATAAAGGTGAAAAAATTGAGTATGGGCCACTTACTAAATTAGAGAAAAATAGAATAGTAGCAATGGTTGTATTATTCTTATTTGTAGTTTTATTTTGGACAGCATACTATCAAACACAAAGTTCATTTATGATTTATGTAAGAGATAATGTAAATAGAACTCTATTTGGATTTGAAATGCCAGTGGCATGGCTTACATCATTAAATGCTATATTATGTGTAGCGTTATGCCCTGTATTAGCTGCTTTGTGGGTTAAATTATCTAATACTAAAAGAGGCGATTTTTCTATTCCAGTTAAAATGGGATTAGGAATGATAATAATGGGTCTTGGTTTTATAGTTATGGTATTTGCCACATTAGCCAATGGTTCAGATGGAACAATAAAGGCTAGCATACTTTTTATAGTAGTAACCTATATATTTACAACTGTAGGGGAGTTATTTTTGTCTCCTATAGGTCTTGCAATGTTTAATAAGTTAGCTCCAGCTAAATATGCTACATTGTCTATGGGTGCATGGTATCTGACAAGTTTTTTTGCTAGTTTGTTATCAGGAAAAATTGCTGGATTTACAGCTACATTAGGTTTTTTACAAATCTTTGGAGGAATAGCAGGAGTCTTAATAATCTTTGGTTTAATATTACTTGGATTAAGAAATATATTGACAAAATTAATGGCAATGGATTTGTTAACAGAAACAAAATAATCCATACTTAATTAGTGAAAATAAAGGAAATTACATTTGAATATAAAATCAAACGTAATTTCCTCTTTAATTATGAAAAAAAAGCTTTACACAGATAGATATTGTAATTAAAATTATAATTGTGATAATTAGAGTGTATAAGATTTATATAGATTATATAAAAGGAAAATTTATGTAATAAACTTTACATACTTATATATTTAGTTATTCAAACTATTATTTTGAGGAGGTCTTGTTGTGAATATAAAAGACAGAGTAAATGAATTAAGAAGACTTATGGAAGAAAAAAATATTGATGCCTATATGATTCCGTCTTCTGACAATCATCAAAGTGAATATGTAGGAGATTACTTCAAATCAAGAGAATTTATATCAGGATTTAATGGTTCAGCTGGAACAGTTATTGTGACTAAAGATGAAGCTGGATTATGGACAGATGGAAGATACTTTATACAAGCAGAATCTCAATTAGAAGGAAGTACAATAAAATTATTTAAAATGGGACAAGAAGGTTGCCCAACTACTGATGAATATTTATATACAAATATTCCAGAAGGTGGAACTTTAGGTTTTGATGGTAAAGTTATATGTGCTAAAGAAGGAGCTACATTAGCTGAAAAATTATCTAAAAAAGGTATAAAAGTAGAATACCAATATGATTTAATAGATAGCATATGGTCAGATAGACCAGCTTTATCAGATAGTAAAGCATTTTTATTAGATGTTAAATACTGTGGAGAAAGTTTTAGTTCAAAGTTAGCTAGATTGAGAGAAAAAATGAGTGAAAAAGGTACTTCTACTCATGTAATAACTACTCTTGATGATATAGCATGGTTATTTAATATAAGAGGTGGAGATGTTAAATACAATCCAGTCGTACTTTCTTATGCAGTGATAACTTTAAAAGAAGTTTATTTATTTGTTGATGAAAGTAAATTAAATGAAGAGATATTAAATGAATTGTCTAAAGAAAATGTAAAAATAAAACCATATAATGATGTATATGATTTTGTAAAACATATAGATAAAGATGAAAAAGTTTTAGTTGATGGAACTAAGATTAACTATGCAATTTACAATAATATACCTTGTGGAGTTGAAAAAGTTGATGAGTTTAATCCAGTAATGTTCTTCAAGGCTCAAAAAAATGAGGTAGAATTAGAGAATATAAGAAATTCACATGTTAAAGATGGTGTAGCTTTCACTAAATTTATGTACTGGTTAAAGAATAATGTAGGTAAGATGGAAATAACTGAAATAAGTGCTACTGAAAAATTAGAGGGACTAAGAAGAGAACAAGAAGGATTCTTTGAACCAAGTTTCAATACAATTGCTGCATATAAAGAGCATGCTGCTATGATGCACTATAGTGCAACTCCAGAATCAAACTATAAGTTAGAAGCTGAAGGACTATTCTTAGTAGATTCAGGTGGACAATACTATGACGGAACTACTGATATAACTAGAACTACAGTATTAGGACCTATAAGTGATGAATTAAAATTACATTTCACTTCTGTAGCAAGAGGTATGATAAATCTTTCTAAGGTTAAATTCTTACATGGTTGTAGAGGGTACAACCTAGATATATTATCTAGAAGCTGTATGTGGAATATGGGAATAGATTATCAATGTGGAACAGGACATGGTATAGGATTTGTATTAAATGTTCATGAAGCTCCAAATGGATTTAGATGGAGAGTAGTTCCTGAAAGATTTGATAGTGCGGTTCTTGAAGAAGGTATGGTAACTACTAATGAACCAGGTATATATATAGAAGGTTCTCATGGTATAAGAACAGAAAATGAAATAGTAGTTAGAAAAGCTGAAAAGAATTTTTATGGTCAATTTATGGAGTTTGAAGTTGTTACATTAGCTCCTATTGATTTAGATGGTATAGTTCCAGAATTAATGAATCAAGATGAAAAAGATTATTTAAACTGGTATCATAAATTAGTTTATGATAAAATATCTCCTTTCCTAACTGGTGAAGAGAGAGAATGGTTAAAAGTTTATACTAGAGCTATATAGTTTTGAATTGAATACTATAAATAAATCGAGGCATTTTAATGCCTCGATTTTTGATATCTTATCTATTAAACTTAAATATAGTTTTTACTTTGATAATTCTACAAGTTTTTTATTCATTATAAGTAATATAATTCCAAATAGCAATAAGAATGAAGGGATTACTATAAATACTTGTAACATACCAAGATGGTCTATAATAGCCTGTGTATAACCAGACAATTTATTTGCTGCAAATTTACCTAAGAACCAAACACCCATTAGGAATGAAATATATTTTTCTGGTGAAAGTTTATTTACCATGCCATATCCAACTGGAGAAAAACAAATCTCTCCTATACTTTGGAATGTTAAAAATCCAATTACCCAAAATACACTTGCTTTCTGAAGTGAATTAGGGTCAGTTCCTGTTTGTATAACTGCGACTATCATAAATAAAAATGCCACAGCTAATAGTATAAATCCTAGACTCATTTTTGAAGGTACACTTAAATCACCTTTTTTAGTCTGAGATAATTTTACCCAGATTAGAGCAGATATAGGACCAAGGATGACGCATAGAAGACCATTATATGAATCTATCCATGAGGTTGGTATTTGAAAATTACCAACAGTCAGATTTATGTGTTCTTTTGTATACAAAGCTATAGACATAGAAGCCTGGTTATATGCTATCCAAAAGAATACTGTAAAAAAAGCTAATATTAATATTACTATTATTCTTTTTTTCTCAACTGAAGTTAATGGTTTTGAAGCAAGTAATTTCTTATATTCTAATGATTTCTTTATAGTTTCTTTTCGACTACTAAATTCATTACTTGAAGATTTATAAAATTTTTTGTGACCAAATATAAAGAATAACAAACCTATTAAAACAGTAATTGAAGCAAATAAAAATACATATCTGTAACCATACATATTTATAGAAGTACCATTTTTCATAGCAAACCATTCATTAGCGACCAAACCACAGATTAAAGGGCCAAATAATGTTCCCAGATTAGTAGACATATATGTAATAGAAAAAGCGCCATCTTTTCTTGGGTCATCATTAGTATATAAGTTTCCAACTAAGGTATGTAAGTTTCCCTTATAAAAACCTATTCCTAATCCAGACAAGAATATCATGACATTTACATCCATTTTGCTATTTGCCAGATATCCTAAAAAGTAACCAATTGAAACCATTATCATTCCAAGCATAATACAATTTTTTGGACCTAAAAATCTATCACTAACCCATCCACCAATAACCGGAGAAAAATAAGTCCATGCTAAGAAAGATGCAAGCATTGATGCAGATTCTGCTGGTGTTAACCCTAAACCACCTTTAGATACTTGTTCAGCCAAAAATAATAAGAGTACTAATTTCATACCATAGTATGCAAGTCCTACAAATGTAAATATTGAACAACAAAAATATAAATCCTTAGGCTGTTTAAGTTTTTCTTGAGTTTTTAAAACTGACATATGTTGAGAACCTCCAGACCAATAATTTAACAAAATTTTCCCATACTATATGAGTATATGTTTTTTTTATAAAGACGTCAACTTATGGCATAAAAAAATAAAGCCCTAATAATATGTAAAAATAGTATTATTTTATAGATTCAATAATATTTTTTTATAAGAATATATGTTATTATTATATTAAAATACAACATATTATGGAAAGGATATGCCAATTTAGTAGTTAGATTGATTGTTTGGCAGGTGGGATGAGCTATGATAAGAAAGAAATCTGAATTACAAGTAGAAGTAAAAGAAAATTTAACTGGTGGTGTTGGAAAAGTTAAGCTTGAAAATATATTACAAATTGATGAGCTTAAAGGAAAAGGAAGATTATTTAAAAGGATAACTTTACCAGTAGGAAGTTCAATTGGTGTGCATGACCATACAACTGATTTTGAGGTATATTATATATTAAAGGGGAAAGGTAAAGTTTTTGATAATGGGGAATTTGTAGAAGTAAATGAAGGTGATGTAATATATACTGCTGATGGGGAAGAACATTCTATAGAGAATGTAGGGGAAGAAGAACTTGAATTTGTAGCAGTAGTTTTATATGTGTAAAATATGGAGGAGGAGTCATGACAAGCAAGATAGAAGAAATTAAAGACAAGATAAATAGATTTTGCAACTCCAATTTAAATCAAGAATATAAAGATATAAGTTTTAAAATCTTGCAAGACCTTTTAGATAATAATAAAGAGATAATTCATTCTTCTAGAGCTGATATATGGTCTTCAGCTATACTAAACATAGTTTTGGAGCAAAATCTCTTATATAATAAGAAGCATCCATTACATATAACCAAAAAGGAATTTTCAAAACAAATAGGTGTTTCTTTAAACACTATAAACAATAAATCATCATTGATAAAGGAAGTCTGTAATATTGACTTTTTAAATCAAGATACTATTGCTATCTCTAATATTGAGTTTTGGGTAAGAGAGAGTAATTCTAAATCCAAAGCCATAGATTTAGAGTTAGAAAAGAAAAAAATACTTTATAAAAGATATATTAAACTATCACAAGAAGCTAAAAACCATATTGAGTCAATTAGGTATATGGAAGAAGCTGTAAATATTGGGAAAAGCATGATTACTAAAGAAGATAGACAACTTGGATTTTGGAAAGGTATATCTACTAGAGCTTATATGGTAGCACTTGAGTCTCTTGCTAGGAAGTTAGAGAGTATTGATAATTTAAAAGAAGCTAGAAAGGTATTAGAGTATTTAATAGAAATCAATCCTGATGATGAGCAAGGAATAAGGTATAAATTGCTCAATGTATTAATTAGGTTAAATGATAGAACAGCAATAAATAATTTATTTGAAATGTATAAAGAAGAAAAGTCTGCTACATGGATGTATAGCAAAGCTCTTTATTATTTTAAAAATAAAAATATGTTTTTAGCAAGTGATGCTATTAAAAGTGCTAAAAATAAAAACAAATATATTGGATTATATTTAATAGATTGGCGAAATGCCTTTGGTAGAGAGTTTGTTACAGCAGAAGAAAAGGGAGAAGCTGTCTATTACTATGATGAAAATATAGTACTTTGGAATGAAGTTAAAGGTTCTATGGATTGGTTATTGAAAAAAATGTTGGAATTTTCATAAAAAGAACTACTCCTTATTACTTATAAAAAAGTAAGGAGTAGTTTTTTTATTTATACGTCTAATTTTAAATCGCCTGGTTTTATCATACCTTTTTTTCTCATAAATTCTGATATTATTAGAGTTACAATAGCAGGAAGTATAAAGTTAAGTAAAAGTATACCAACCCACATAGTTATGCCACCTTTTCCAGCACTTTGCATGGCAGTTACTGTTCCAAATTGTCCAACTAATCCACAAGTTCCCATACCAGAGCCAATAGGTATATTTTCCATTTTAAATATTGTTGTAGATAATGGGCCAAGTATTATTGAAGCTATTGTAGGTGGTATCCAAATTTTCCAGTTTTTTATTATATTGGGAACTTGGAGCATGGATGTACCAAGTCCTTGAGCTACAAGACCTCCTACTCCATTTTCTCTAAAACTCATAACAGCAAAACCTATCATTTGGCAACAACAACCGACAGTTGCTGCTCCACCAGCAAGCCCTCCCAAACTTAACATCATACAAATAGCTGCACTACTTATGGGTAGTGTAAGAGCTATTCCAACAAGTGCAGAGACAATAGCTCCCATTATTATAGGTTGCATAGTTGTTGCTTGCATTATTATGTTTCCAAATGAAGTCATAAATGCAGAAACTGCTGGTCCAATAAGTTCTGCCACAAGTACTCCTATTAATATTGTTACAGCAGGTGTAACTAATATGTCTACCTTTGTTTCTTTTGAAACTAATTTTCCAATTTCTACCGCAAAAAGTGTAGCGACAAATGCACCAACAGGTCCTCCTAATTCATTACCACAAGCACCAACAAGTGCACAAGAAAATAGTACAAGGGGAGGAGCTTGAAGTCCATATGCAATAGCTACTGCAATAGCTGGACCTGTAACTTGCTTAGCGAGTGGGCTTATAACTTCAGTAAAAAGAGATATGTTAAAGTTATCTCCTAATGTGTTAAAAATTGTTCCAATTAAAAGGGAAGAAAAAAGGCCGAGTGCCATATAACTTAATGCGTCAATAAGATACCTTTGAACAGAAATTTCAATATTTTTGCTTTTAGCAAATGATTTAAAATTTCTTTTTTTGCAATTGATTTCCAATTTAAAATCCTCCTCATATAATACAAATATAATTTCTTTTTAATTAATTATATAACTTTTCAGCTGACAAGACAAATGTTATTTCACTAATTTAAAAGTATTTTAATAGCAATAAAATAACAGTAAATTTAGTTTTAAATTTTAAATTTATGGTTTATAATTAGTATAGGGATATTCTGAAATATAATAATTTTCCAGTTTATCCCAATATTTAACTTAGGTAGATTGCTTACAAAACAAATGATCATATACTAGGCTAAAAGGAAGTGGATAGATGAGATTTGTAGAAAATAAGAAATACAGAAAAATTGCCATAATTATATCTATTCCTATATTGCTTGTTGCGCAGTACTACCTTTTTAAATTTGGAATATTTAGACCAATGGTAAAAGGAGTAGAAATTGAAATTGTAGATGGGGAATATGTTAAAGATATAGATAAATATGTAGTAAAATTAAACGAAACAGTTACCTTGTCTACTGGTGAATATATTAAAGTTCCTTCATATGCTAAAGATCCAAATATTTGGTTTAATGTTTTAGATAATTCAGGGACTCTAAAAATAGAAGGAAATAAGATGACAGCATTAAAGGTTGGGTATTCTTCTGTTGGTATTATGAAAAATTCGAGAGTACTAAAAAAAGCTACTATAAAAGTAGTAGACCCAGAAGTAGAATCTTTAGATATGGAAATTAATGGAGAGTTAAAACATGTTGGTGATAGTGCCACTATAGAGAGTACAATAGAGGTTGACTATGAGAAGTTTAAAAAATCATATAAACCAATTTACAAAAGTAGCAACGAAGATGTTTTAAAAATTAAAGGAAACAAAGTAAGTGCAGTTGGAGTTGGAAAAGCTGTAATATATGCTAAGTGTGGAAACAAAGAAGTTGAGAGAACTTTTAGAATTCAAGCTATAGTTGCTGAGATAAATATGAATAATATAAAAATAGAAGTTGACCAAAATGAGAAACTAAAACCAGATATAATAACTTCTCCACCAGGATTAGAACCACCAAAAATACACTATGAGTTGGCGGATTCAAAATTACCTGTAGAAAGAGCTATAAGTCTAAGTAGTGATGGAAGTGTAGTAGGTCTTAGAGAAGGTAAAGAAAGAGTAAGGATAACTTGTGGAGATAAGTCTAAGATAATAACTGTAACAGTAGTCAAAGAAACTATAACTAATGACTATATACAAAATTTAGTAGGTTCACATAAAATAGTAAATAACAAAGTTATTATTAAACTTGAATGGGATTATATGAAAGACGTTTTTGACTATGATATATATCTTAAAGACAAATTATCAGGAGAATCATTTAAGAAAATTAAATCTATAACTATAAATGAGAGTGATTTAGGTAAATCCCAAAAGATATATGCTACTATAGAAATTGATGTAAAAGATAGTCAGAGTATAGATTATGATATTTATGTTCTAGGTAAGAAAGACTCAGATACAACTAAGCCAAGTAATGTAATAAACATTACTAATGTGAATGGTAATGGCAACTCAGATAATAATGATAGCATACAAAACATGAAGGTTGAAAATATATCAGCTAATGTTGACAGAGATAATAATGTTATTAGAGTTAACTGGAGTAGTGTATCTCATAAAGAATGTACCTATAGTATATATGTAAAAAATAATACTAATGGAGATGGTGAGTTTACTTTGTATCAAAGTGACATACAAGGGAATGAACATACTATAAGTATTCCTGAAGGAGATTTAAATTTAGATATCTATGTAGTTGCAAATTACGATGGACAAAATTCTAAAAATAGCGATGTTATAAATGTAAGATAAATTTATACAAAAATTTAGAAGTGTTAAATTTATGATTTATTGAGAAATTAAATCATTATAAGAAGAGGATAGTATGGGGGTAATCATACTATCCTTTTTATTTTATTGAAACATACTGGTGTTAAATTTTTAGTGTAAAAAATATTTATTGCTAGTTAATATCATCTACAATTGAATCTAATGCTGCCTGTGTTGCATGTATTAGAGTTGTATCAAATAGTGGAACAGAAGTATCATTTTGCTGAATTAGAAGACCTATTTCTGTACATCCTAAGATAACGCCTTCTGCTCCTTGGTTAACAAGTTTATCTATAATAGATAAAAAAGATTTTTTAGAGGATTTAGATACAATTCCTAAGCAAAGCTCATTGAATATAGTGTTATTTACTATTGAACGTTCTTCTTCATTTGGTATTAAAACCTCAATTCCACTATTTATAATTATATTTTTATAAAAATCTTGTTCCATTGTATACTTAGTACCCAATAAAGCTACCTTTTTGATTTTCTTTTCTTTTAACTCATCAGCAGTCACATTTGCGATGTGTAAAAGTGGAATAGATATATTTTGTTGAATTTTATGTGCAACCTTATGCATAGTATTAGTACATATAACAATAAAGTTTGCTCCTGCGTCTTGTAAATTAATTGCAGCATCAGATAAGATTTTGGCACTTTTTTCCCAATTTCCGCTAGATTGACATTCTTCAATTTCTTGAAAATCTACGCTATAAAGTATACATTTAGAAGAATGTAATCCTCCTAATTTTTCCTTGATTACTGTATTTATAACTTGATAATATGTAATGGTGCTCTCCCAACTCATTCCCCCGATTAAGCCTATAGTCTTCATATTCATCACCTTTTCATTCTATTTATTTTGTAATAGCTATTTACAAATACAAGTATAGCATCTAAAATATAAGCATACAATGATAAAATTGTATGGAGGACAATTATCTTTAAAAGGAGTAATTATATGCCAATAAATTCATTTGAAAATTATCCAATGACATGGAAACCACAATTAAACAATCGAAAACCACCAATATATAAAACTTTAGCAAGATTGTTAGAAGAAGACATTGAAAAAGGAAATTTAAATCCTGGAGATAAATTACCTCCACAACGAGAATTAGCAGATTTTCTTGATTTAAATTTAAGTACAATAACACGGGCATTTAAACTTTGTGAAGAAAAAGGATTAATATGTGCAAAAGTAGGAAAAGGGACCTTTGTTTCTTCTGATGTAAATGTAAGCAATACATTGCTTTATCAAACAGAATCAAAAGGTATAATTGAACTTGGTACAGTACATCCTCCTTATGAACAAAATACATATATTATCAATTTTATTAAAAATGTATTAAAACAACCAGAAATGGAAAAATTTCTTCAATATATGTCTCCATCAGGTACACACATGCAAAAAAAATCAATTGCAAAATGGTTAGAAAGAAATAATATATATACTAAAGAAGAAAATGTACTTTTATCTACAGGTGGACAAAATGCTATATGCGCTACTTTATTAGGGTTATTTAAGGCTGGAGATAGAATTGCAACAGATTCATTGAGTTTTTCTGGAATCAAGTCAATAGCTAAAATGATAGGTATTCAATTAGTTCCAATTCCCCAAGAGAATAATGAAATGTCAATCGAGTCTCTTGGAAATTATTGTAAAAATGAAAACATAAAAGGTATATATATCATTCCAGATTATCATAATCCAACAACACATTCTATGTCTAACTTATCACGTAAGAAAATAGCAGAGATAGCAAAAAAGTATAATATCATAATTATTGAAGATGCTATAAATAGTATTTTTAAACCGGATTTACAAGCTCCAGTATTTTCTTTAGCTAGTAATAATACTATATATATTTTTAGTACATCTAAATTTATCTGTGCTGGGCTTAGAGTAGCGTTTGTAGTTGCTCCAAAACGTTATATAGGAAGTCTAGAAAATGCATTATATAATATGAATTTGATGGTTTCCCCATTTAATGCAGAAATAGTACATCGTTTACTGCATTCTCCTATTATAAATAAGATTATTGAAGAAAGAAAAGATGAAATTATAAAAAGAAATGAAGCTGCTAATAAGATTTTATCTGATTATAATTTAATTGGCGATAAAAATTGTAGTTTTCGTTGGCTGATTCTTCCAGATGGATGGGATGGAAACTCATTTGAGATATATGCAAAAAATTTAGGTGTTCAGGTATATTGTGCTGAACGTTTTTCAGTTGGTAATTCTATTGTGCCAAAAGCTGTTCGTATTTGTGTAACAGCTCCAAAAGATGTAGAAGAATTAGAGAAAGGGTTGAATACAATAAAGTCACTTCTTAAAAATCAGAGCGATTTTCCTATAATTTAATTAAATAAATAAAAATGCGGAGAAATTTATTATAATAAACCTCCGCTTTTATTATTTGATGAAATACTTTACTTTCTATTAAAATTTTAACTTTAATCATCTTGAAAATATAATCATTTTATGGTAAAATAATTCTTAAAAATAGAAATAATTAATCATTTGTTAAAAAAAATGCATAATAAATTGTAATTTATTGACGATAGTGGGAAAATATTCATAAATGTATAAAATAACAGAAAAAATGCAAAAATAAAATCAATTTCATATGTTATAAAATCTATATGGCAAAATTAAATTTGCCTATCAGAATGATATAAACACACCAGAAAGGAGGATGCTATCAATAATGGAAATTAATTAATTTTGGTAGCTAAAAATTATGAATGAACAAACTAGAATATCCTTAGAGAGAGCTGCTGAACTAAAATCAAAAATTGATGATTATATTCAGGCTAGGAAAACAATTAACAGAGGTCTTGAAAAAGAAGAAGAGATAAATAAACGAAAACAAAAGATATTAAGCATATTAAATGGAACAGAAGAAGACTGGAATAATTACAAATGGCAATTATCAAATAGAATCACAGATGTAGATACTTTATCAAAGATTATTAATCTAACTAAAAAAGAAAAAGAATATATAGAAGAAGTTGGTACTCAATTTAGATGGGCAATATCTCCATATTATCTGAGTTTGATAGACCCAGATGATATATGTGACCCTATAAAATTACTTTCTATACCAACACATATAGAATTGGAAGATGAACAAGATGATTTAGACCCAATGGGAGAAGAGTATACAAATCCAGCAGGATGTATAACTAGAAGATATCCAGATAGATTAATAATAAATGTAACAAATGAATGTGCTATGTATTGTAGACATTGCCAAAGAAGAAGAAATATTGGTCAACAAGATTCTCATAAGTCAAAAGCTGTTATACAAGAATCTATAGACTATATTAGAGAAAATGAAGAAATAAGAGATGTATTAGTAACTGGTGGAGATACTCTTACATTAAAAGATGATTATTTAGAATGGATTCTTAGCCAACTTAAAGAAATACCACATGTTGATTATGTTAGATTAGGAACTAGAACTCTTGTTACAATGCCACAAAGAGTTACAGATGATTTTTGTAATATGCTAAAAAAATATCATCCTATATATATAAATACACATTTTAATCATCCAATGGAAATAACTAAAGAATCTAAAGAGGCATGTGAAAAATTAGCAAATGCAGGTGTACCATTAGGAAATCAAGCAGTGTTATTAAATGGTATAAATAATGATAAATTTGTAATGAGATGTTTAAATCAAGAATTGCTTAAAATAAGAGTGAAACCTTACTATATATTCCAAAGCAAACATGTAAAAGGAACAAAACATTTCAATACATCAGTAGATGATGGTCTTGAAATAATGGAATATCTAAGAGGATATACATCTGGAATGGCAATACCAACATATATAGTTAATGCTCCAAAAGGAGGCGGTAAGACTCCATTACTTCCACAATATCTTGTATCAAAAGGAACAGATTATGTGATGCTTAGAACATGGGAAGGAAAAGTTATAAAAATGGAAGATGAACCAGCTGTAGATATAAAGAAACTTATAAAAGAGCAAGCGCAGGATTAATAAAATATTTAAATATACAAAAAGAAACAACTTTAAAATAAAAATAAAATGGATGCTAAATTTATATCAATTTGCATCCATTTTTATATTAGTTATTTATTTTATTTATTATTTTGTTGTTGATTAACCAATTCAAGGTATCCACTTGGATGGAAGTAATATATCTCAGAAGTATTTTCATTTACAAAGTAACCAATGTCACCATCTGCATCTGGTAAAAATACATATCCATTAAGATTTTTAGCTTTTAATGCTTCAAAATCGCTAGCATTTCCTTGATATATGTAATCAACTTTATTGTTGTATTTTACTAAAAGTTCTTTAGCTTGTTCTTGAGTCAATTTAGTATCTTGACTTACAGGAACATTCTTTTGAGAATCAGCATAAGAAGATTCATTTACTGGTGCAGTTAATAACAAACAAGATAAAACTAATAAAGATATAAGTGCTTTTTTCATACTAAAACCCTCTTTCGTAATTAATTATATAAGATATTTATTACTTAATAATATTATATGTTTTCTATAATTAAATATTACCATTAAAGAGGATAATATTACAGTTACACAGCTGTAACCTTTGATTACAAAATCGTAATTAAATTGTATTTTTATTCCATTTGTATTTTATCATGTCTACGATTAACAAATTCACAAAAATATATTTTTATAACGCCCATAACAGGAGCTGATAAAATCATACCAGGTATTCCAAAAAATCCTCCACCAACAGTAACTGCTAGTATTGTAAAAAATGGACTAAGACCTAGTTGTCCACCTACGATTTTTGGTTCTATAAATGTAACTTCAACTTGTTGAATTATTATTAAGTAAATCAAGCAAGTTAACGCAGTTGTAGGATTGTAGAATAAGTTAATTACTACAACTGGTGTCATACCTATTACTGGACCAAAGTATGGAACCATATTCATAATACCCATTAGTGTACCAAACAATAGTGCATATTCAGACTTTAAAAAGTATAGACCAATTCCAGAAAGTAGTCCAACTATAAAAGAATCTAAAATCTTACCTGTAAAGTATTTACCAATATTTAAGTTCAAACTTTGACACAATTCTATTATAAAGTCTCCATATTTTTTACCTAAAGAAATATAAACAACTTTTTTTGTAAATGATAAGAACTTTTCTTTTTCTAATAATAGATAGAAACAAATTATAAAACCTAAAAGGAATTGTACTATAAATTTTCCAACAGAGAAGGTAGTACTAAATATTCCTCCAAGTGAACCAATAAGTAAGTTACTAAACTTAGGCATTACACTCATAATTTTATCACCGTATTCTTTTAATGTATTAGGGTCTACTGATTGTAAACTTTTGCCTAAATCAAATAAGAATTGTTCCGTTTTATCTATATATATAGGAACTTGAGTTACTAAGTCAGCTAAACTATTTACTATTGAGGGAACTGTAAATAGTATAAAAGATACTAGTATAACTATTAGTACACCATAAGTAAGAAGTAAAGAATATATCCTTTTAAAATTAAGTTTATTTTCCAAAAATTTTACTAGTGGATTAAATACATATGCTAATACAAATGCTATTATAAATGGAGTTAGTAATGACATCAGCAAACTTATTACTCCAAAAAAATATTTGTAATTATCAATAACTTTAATCAAAATATATGAAATAACTACAGTAAGTACAATATTTAAATAAATTTTTTTATCCTGCAAAACAACACAACCTTTCTTATATTTATTAAGTTTAGATTTAGTTAAATTTAAAATCAAGTTAATATTTATAGCTTATTATACAATAAAAAGTAGTATTAATATAGTATGATTAATATGAAATTTGATAAGTGTACAATATATTGAAAGTTTTATCTAAATATTATTTTTATTTTCTTAAATTTACATATTACAAATATAAATAATTACAATTCGTTTCTAATTCTCTGTACATTTCTATTTATATAGTGCCTTCCAACATGTTTATATAAAAAATTTTTATACCATCCTATCTTTTGACTATATTTATTAAAAAAATCATCTGGAGTATCAAAGATTCCCAAATCATCAATTATTCCTTCTTTTTGAATAAATGTATGATTTACATTCCAAGATATTTGAGGATTTTGAAAATCTTTAGTGGCAATACCCCATCCATAAAATGAGCCTTGACAGTTATTGTATTTCTGCTGAATACTTGTAAGATAATTTTTGTCTAAAATAAGACCTTCTAATTTATACCATTGCTTTTCATAGTATACTTCTGTCCATGTGTGAATGATTTCTGTAGGTGCAATTTTGTAAATAATTCCTAAGAGTTCTAATTGAACTCTTTTGTCTAGAGTAAAACCATGAATCCTACATGGAATGTCAACTCCTCTTAAAAGTGCCATAGTAAGTATAGTTTTTGTATTACATTGTCCATATCCATCTTTTAGTATTTTACTTGCGGATATATTGTCACTTGCATTGAAACCAAAGTTGATGTCATCTCTAATAAAGTTATAAATTTGTTTGATTTTATTAAAATTATCTAATTGATTCCAATTATGTTTGCTAATAAGTTCTTGAATATTTTTTGCTCTAAAGTCTAATAATGTACTTTCTGATAAATATCTTTTCATAAAATAGAATTCTCCCTTATCTAGTGTAACTATATTTTATACCTTAGAGTAATTTGAAACTTTCAAAAACTTGCTGTTTTTTAATATGCCAGAAATATTCATACCAGTCATACATTTGTTGGTGTATGCTAGATGTGAAGCACTGTCAAAACCTGCCATCATAGCAGCATCAGTTATAGAGTATTTACCAGATAAAAGTAAAAAATATGCTTTTTGAATTTTATGTAGGAGAATGTAACTTTTTAATGGCATTCCTGTTTGTTCTTTGAATATATGGGACAGTCTACTTGGCGAAAGAAAGACCATATCAGAAATATTTTTTATAGAATGATTATGACAGTCACACTCATTAAGTCTTTGCATTATTTTATGAATTCTTTTATCAACTATTGTGTAATTGTCTTGATCAACATTAAGATATTTGAACACAGAATTTGTAAAATTTAAATAACCTTCTTTATCATGATTTTTTAAAAAGTTAAAATATTTTTCTTGTATATGTTTAGTATTATGAATATCTATAATTCCATAACCCTTAATTTTGTCAATATATTTTGATTTAAGACTCAATGCAAGTGATGATGTTGGTTCAATTAACATAGTAAAACATACTTCTTCTCCTGTTGAAAAACAATGTTCTATATTACTATCTACAATAATGCATTTACCTTCTATATCATTGCCATCTATAGTTATATTTAAATTATCTTCAATTCCTATAAACAATTGTAACATCCAATGTTTATGCTTCTTTGATTGAATAGAATTTGTAAACGAAGAAATATGATTATTTGACATAATTATATAATTAATAAAATTACCTCCAAACATTTTTCTTATTGAGGAAATACAGGTTAAATGTACAGTATTTTTCAGTAAGATTAGTGAAATTTTTATTTTATTATACTTTAGATTTTAATTTTGTTCAATTGTTTTAAAGTTAGATTACTTTTATAGTGAATTAATTTTATTTTATAGAATATTGGACCTATAT
>NZ_JAGWCT010000083.1:0-17134 GCF_020657815.1 Clostridioides sp. ZZV15-6597
AATATACATATGTTATTGTTAAAACAAATTGAATATATCATTTTAATATTGTAAGTAAAATAGTAATAATTTGTAAATAAACATTACTTTTTTAAGAAAAAATTAATATATTGACAAAAACTAAGTGCTCATTTAAACTAATAGTTGAGAATAATATTCAATATTAAATAATAGGAGGAGCTATGAATAAATATCTTCTAATAAATCCAGTAGCAGAAAAAATGTATGGGGAAAAGTTTAATATTATCAAAGAAACTTTGATAAAAAAAGGGTACATAATGGTTGAATGTGAGGCGCAATTAGAATATGTAAAGAATCAGTACAAAGAATATGCAAAAAAAATTGAAAATACAATGTTAGATTGTAGATGTCCAGAAAGCATAAATCTTTTAAAAAGAAATAATTTGATAAGTGGCTTTGAAGTTCCTATGATAGAACCAATATTAGTAAGGACTTGTAGAGTCTTATATGAAAAATATATTAAAAGTGAAGAAGATATGTTAATAGTAACCTGTCCATGTACACAATTAAGAGATTTTGCAAGTGAAAAGTTTAAAGACAAAGATAATGCTGTATTTTATACATGGAAGGAATTTGCTGAAAGAGAAGGTATAAAATCACTTGGAAAAATAGATGAATCTCCAATTCCATTAGGATATTTTAAGGATTCTTTTGAAAAAGTTCTTGAAGTATCAAGTGAAGATGAAATATTAAGTAAAATACAAGAAATTAAAAATGGCTCTGAGGATAAGTACGATATAGTAGAAATGTTTTATTGTAAAGATGGATGTAATAATGGAGATGGTTTGTAAATGGGCAATAAAATTAATGATAAACTTTTGAGGTTAATAAAAAGTGTTTTAATATTTTTTATAATTCTTGTATTGTGGAAAATTACAAATTATCTTAGTATTTGGAGTGAATATATACTACCACCACCTGAAAAAGTGTATAGTACATTTTTAAATATGATAAATGATGGTTCAATATTTATTAATGTATATGCAAGTATGAAAAGAGTTTTGATAGGGTTTGCAATAAGTACAATTATAGGTGTTCCTTTAGGTATATTCTTTGGAATTTATGGTAAAGTTTATGAGTACTTTAAATCATTGATAAATTTTTTGAGAAATACACCACCGCTTGCTCTAATACCAATGCTTATATTATGGTTTGGTATAGGTGAAGAATCAAAAATAATAATTATAATTTTGGCATCTTTTTTCCCAATCTTTACAAGTACATTAAAGGGGATTAAAAATTGTGATTCAAAGTTAATTGAAGTAGGTAGAGTATTTGAATTGTCAAAGCTTCAGATAATATTTAGAATAATTATTCCTAATGCAATTCTTGATATTGCAGTTGGTCTAAAGTTAGCACTTGGATATAGTTTTAGAGCAATTATAGGAGCTGAACTTGTAGCTGCTTCGTCAGGTCTTGGATATTTAATATCTGATGGAAAAGAAATGTCTAGAACAGATGTTGTTATTGTAGGAATAATTGTAATTGGACTTCTAGGAATAATCACAGACTATATATTTTCAATTATTGTAAAAAAGGTAAGCAAAGGAAAGATGGTGGAAGCATATGAGTAGTCTAGTATGTAATTCTGGGTATATAATCAGAAATCTATCTAAAAGTTATAAAGTTGATAATGAAGAACATGTAGTGCTTAGTGATATTTCTTTAAGTATAGATAAAAGTCATATAACTGTAATTTTAGGTGAAAGTGGATGTGGCAAAACCACTTTACTTAGGGCAATTGCATCACTTGAAGATGTAAATAGTGGTGAAATTAGGTTTGTAAAAGATAATAAAGAGTATAGACCTAATGTTGGCTTTGTATTTCAAGAAAGTAGGTTGATGCCATGGTTAAATGTAAGCGAAAACATAGCTTTTCACAATCAACGAAAAGACACTCTTTTAAATAAAATACTCAATAAGTTAAATCACTCAAAAAGTACCACTAATAAAGATAGAAATGATAATCTTATATATTTAAATGGCAAGGATGATTTAAGTAAATCAAACAAACAAGATAGTATTGATATAGAAAAATATCTTAAAATGATGAACTTACAGAAATTTAAAAATTCTTATCCAAATGAGCTTTCAGGAGGTATGGCACAGAGAGTAAGTATAGCTAGAGCACTTTCTTTTAATCCAGATATGTTGTTTATGGACGAGCCTTTTTCAGCACTAGATTATTTTACAAGGATTGATATGCAAAATGAAGTTATAAGAATACATAAATCAACCAATAAAGGTGTAATATTTGTAACTCATGATATTGATGAAGCATTAAAGATAGGCAAAAAAATAGTTGTTTTTACAAAGGAAAGAAAAATAGAAGAATTTAATATAGAGGATGATTATAATAGAGATTTAACTTCAAATTACTATATTAAATTAAAAAAAGATATTTTAATGACAATGAAATCAAATAAAAGCATTTAAAGAAATTAATAATATTTTAAGGAGTAAAAATATGAAATTAAAAAAACTATTGATAGGTATAACAATATTAACACTTACAACAGCGTCTTTAGCTGGATGTGCAAAAAAGAATGAGGGTGAAAATCTTTCAGAAATAAATTTAACTTATGTAAAATCACCACTAAATGTGCCTTCTATAATTCAAAAACAAGATGATTTATTTGGGAAAGAATTTAAAAAGGATAATATAGCAGTTAATTTTCATGAAATAACTACAGGACCGGAGCAAACACAGGCTTTAGCGGCTGGAGAGATAGATTTTTTACATGCATTAGGGGGGACATCAGCTTTAATAGCAGCATCTAATGGTGTAGATTTAAAAATATTAAACACTTATAGTAGATCACCAAAAGGATTTATGATTTTAACAAATAATGATTCAATAAAATCAGCAGCAGATTTAGCTGGTAAGAAGGTTGCTGGACCAAAAGGAACTATATTACATCAAGTATTAATTGCAGCACTTGATAAAGAAGGATTAAGTATGGATGATGTTGAGTTTGTTAATATGGGTATTCCAGAAGCATCAGCAGCTCTTTCTGATGGTAGTGTTGATGCTGCATTGATTGCTGGACCAGCAGCTCTTAAAGCCATGAAATCTGGAAGTAAACTTGTAGCAAATGGTGAAGGTTTAGTAGATGGTATAATAGTAACTGCTGTTAGTACAGATTTTGCTGAAAAACATCCAGAGGTAGTTGAAAGATTTATGAAAGTTGAAAAAGAAACTTTAGAATATGTAGACAATAACTTTGATGAAGCTATGGAAAAGGTAGCAAAAGAAGTTGATTTAAGTGTTGAAGAAACTAAAGAGTTATATGCTTGGTATGATTTTAGTTTAGATATAACAGACAAAGATATATCTTCTCTTGAAGAGACACAAGACTTCTTAATAAAAAATGGATTACAAGAGAAAAAAGTAGACATAAAAGAATTAATATATAATGCTAAGTAGTAGTGATAATAGTGTTAAAAGTTTAAGTTACCTTATTTAAGGTAACTTTTTCTATTCTATTGATAAAAATATATACTAATGATATGTTTATATATGGAGCAATATACGAATATAATATTAACATAGGGTAAATAAGAAAATTAAAATATGGAGGAATTATATGAGTCATAAAATATATATTGTAGAAGATGATATATCAATAAGTACATTACTTAAAGATTATATAGAGAAATATGGATTTGAAGTAATGGTTGAAGAAAACTTTGATAATATAATTACTACATTTGCAAATTTCAAGCCAGACTTAGTGCTTTTAGATGTAAATTTACCAAAATTTGATGGATTCTATTGGTGTAGATGTATTAGACAACAATCAAATATTCCTATAATTTTTGTATCAGCTAGAGATAGTAATTTAGACCAGATTAGAGCTTTAGAAAGTGGAGCTGATGACTATATAACAAAGCCTTTTTATTATGATGTAGTAATGGCAAAGATAAAAAGTCATATAAGAAGGGTATATGGTGAATATTCGCCTAAAATAGATGAGAGAATATTAGAACTAGATGGACTAAAGTTTTATCCAGAAAGATTAGAGCTAGAGTTAGAGGATAAGACCTTGATTATCACTAAAAAAGAAGGAATATTACTTGAGTGTCTTATAAAAAAATACCCTAAAGTAGTAAGTAGAGATTATCTATTAGAAAAGATATGGGATGATATTGAGTTTGTAGAAGAAAATACTCTAAATGTAAATGTTAGTAGAATAAGAAAAAGATTTGAGGAGTTAGGTATAAATGATGCTGTCCAAACTGTACGAGGAGTAGGATATAAGTTAAATAAAAATTGGTAAGGAGAGAATATGAAATTATTATTTAAAGATTGTAAAGGCTATATTTTTATATATTATTTAGGAATATCTATGACAATTATTTATTGTAGTCTTATGAAATTTATCAGTGTAGAAGAAGCTTTATATATCTTATTGTTTAGTACTTTTATCTTATTGTGTTTTTTGATATATAAATATTATAAAAATAGAGAAGTATATAATCTCTTTAAAAAAGGTATAAACTCTTTAGATGAATCCTTTTTATATTTAGGGAGCTCTTTTTTTGGAGAAAACATATCAGTTATTTTAAAACAACAACATAGATTATATCAATCAATGATTCAGGAACATAAAAAAATACATAGTGAACATTTAACTTTTATCAACCAATGGATTCATCAAATGAAGACTCCAATATCAGTTATAAGTCTTCAACTTCAGGAATATGAAGGTGAAGAAGTTACTGAAAATATAAAAAAGGAGATAGATAGAGTTAATAAAGGCTTAAACATGGCTATGTATTTCGCAAGAGTGGATGAATTTCAGAAAGATTTTGTGGTTGAAAAAGCTAATTTGAATGATATTATAGTAGATACTATAAATGATGAAAAGAGATTATTTATAAAGAATGGGATAATTCCTAAAATAGATATAGATAAATCTATTTATATTTATACAGATATAAAATGGATGAAATTTATAATAAATCAGTTAATTACAAATGGAGTTAAATATTCTAAAGATTATAGTAAAGATTTGATTATAAAATCTGAAGAAAATAATAAGTCTATAATTTTAAGTATAATAGACAAAGGTGTTGGAATTGTATCTAAAGATATAAAAAGAGTATTTGACCCATTTTTTACAGGAGAAAATGGACGTAAATTTGGAGAATCTACAGGTATGGGACTCTATCTAGTAAAAAAAGTATGTGACAACTTAGGTCATAAGGTCAGTATAAAATCAGAAGTAGGAAAAGGAACCGAAGTTTCAATAATATTTAGTAAAGATAATATAAGCTAATAAGAGACTATTTTAAGAGGGATTAACATTGTATTTATAATTTAAATGTCTTGTTAAAATTAATGTGTATATATATTTTAATAAGATTTATAATTATACAATCTAATTTTAAGATAGTTTATTTTTTGCAAACATTACATAGATGTAATGTTTGTGTAATGTTTGTAGATAGTGAAATCTTCTAATGTCAATTAAAATTAATATAAGAAATGACATAAGAAAAGAAATTTTAAGAAGATTATATAGTAAAGAAAGGGTGTTTATCAATGAGTTTGGATATTATTTTTATATTAAAATCAATCATAATAGCTATAGTAGAGGGACTTACAGAATTTATTCCAGTGTCATCTACAGGTCATATGATTTTGGTGGGAAGCTTAATAGATTTTAAAGGTCAATTTGCTGAGATGTTTGAAGTTGTAATACAACTTGGAGCTATACTAGCAGTAGTAGTACTTTACTGGAAAAAAATAAAGGATAGTGTTATAGAGTTTTTTAAATTCATATTTACTGGAGGTAAGGAAGGAAAAACTGGATTTAAATTTGGAATAAATGTTATTGTAGGTTGTATACCATTTGGGATTGTGGGAGTTATATTTTATGATAACATAAAAGCATTGTTTAACTTACAATCTGTAATTATAGGGTTCATAGTTGGGGGTATTTTATTATTAGTAATAGAAACTCTATTTAGAAAAAAGAAGCACTCAACAGATAATATAGATAAAGTCACTCCAGTGCAAGCTTTAAAAATCGGTGTATTACAAGTTTTATCTGCGTGGCCAGGAATGTCAAGAAGTGCATCTACTATTATGGGTGGATGGATAGCAGGGCTTAATTCTCCTACAGCAGCAGAATTTTCATTTTTCTTAGCTATACCAGCAATGGTAGCTTCTTCAGGACTAGATTTATTTGAATTTGATTATTCAATAATGACACCAACTTTGTGGATTGCTTTAATTGTTGGATTTATAGTAGCATTTCTTGTGTCTATAGTAGTGATGGAAAAGTTCGTAAATTTTCTAAAGAAAAAACCAATGAGAGTATTTGCTATATATAGAATAGTGGCAGGTATAGTACTTGCTATATTAGCTTTTACCAATATAATTAGTATATAAACTAAAATAAATTCAGTATTTATATAAAATTTCTTTAATTAATATGAGTAGTATTTAATATATACTTCATGTCATTTTATAAATTAGAAAGGAGTTATAAATAATGAAAACCTTAATTGTGAGTAATTTGAGCAAAGTATATGGTAAAAAAATGATTTTTAATGCATTAAACAATATAAGTTTTAGTATAGAGGACGGAGAATTTGTAGGAATTATGGGACCATCTGGAAGTGGCAAGACTACTCTTTTAAATATGATTTCTACTATTGATAAAGCAACTACAGGAAAAATAGAATTAAAAGGTAAAAATCCATTATCATTAAAAGGTGAAGAACTTGCCTTATTTAGAAGAAGAGAGTTGGGGTTTGTATTTCAAGATTTTAATTTATTGGATACTTTAACTATTGGTGAAAATATAGTATTGCCATTGACACTAGATAAGGTAAGTGTAAAAGAACAAGATGAAAAGCTAAATGAAGTATCTAAAATTTTAGGTATAGAAGATTTATTAAATAAAAGGACTTTTGAAGTGTCTGGTGGCCAAGCTCAGAGAACTGCTATTGCTAGGGCATTAATCAATAAACCATCAATACTTTTAGCAGATGAGCCAACAGGTAATTTAGATTCAAAATCATCAAAGACTGTAATGGAGCTATTTCAAAAGATAAATAAAGAGAATAAAGTTACTACTATGATGGTAACTCATGACCCATTAGCAGCAAGCTATTGTAATCGTATTTTATTTATAAAGGATGGAGCTATATACAATGAAATATATAAGGAAAATAGTAGAGAGCAATTTTATCAAGAAATAATGGATGTGCTTACATTATTGGGAGGAGATAATTAATGAACATAAAACAATTTGCCATTAATAATATTTCAAGAAATATTAAAGCATATCTAGGATATTTAGCAAGTATTGTTATATCCTCTTCACTACTTTTTTCTTTTATTATGTTTACAAGTCATCCAAGCTTAGATATAGCTCAATTTCCTGACTATTTAAAAGAAGGTCTTAAGATGAGTAAAATAATTGCATATTTATTTTTATTCTTCTTTGTGTTTTATTCAGTGAGTGTTTTTCTTAAGAGTAGATATAAAGAGTTTGGAATACTCTATATTACAGGTATATCAAAACGACAAGTAATGAAATTGGTTCTTATAGAAAATATAGTAATAAATATAGTATCTTCTGTAATTGGGATAATAGTAGGTTTAATTTTTTCAAAGATATTTTTAGTAACTATGTCTACTTTTTTAGAATTATCACCACTAGAATTTTATATACCATTAAATGCAATGTTTTCCACTTTAATTTATTTTATGGTTTTAGCTATATTAACATCTATATTTACTTCTTTTATAATTAAGGAAAATCAAGTATTGAAGTTACTTAAAGGTACAAAAACTCCAAAACCAGAGCCTAAAACATCACTAATACTTGCTATATTAAGTATTTGCCTGTTTATAATAGCGTATTATAGTGCTGTTACATCAACTGACCAATATACAACATATTTACGCTTAGTTCCAGTTACATCTCTGACGATAGTAGCAACTTATTTATTCTTTTCTCAATTTAGTGTGTACTTTATAAAAAAATTGAAGATGAAGAAAAGTTTTTATAGAAGTAATACAAATATGCTTTGGATTTCAAACTTAATTTATAAGGTAAAAGATAATGCTAGGATATTCTTTTTGATAACTATAACTTCTGCAGTGGCATTCACTGCTATAGGTACTGTTTACCCATTTTGGAAAGATGTAAAACGTCAAATTAATTTAATATATCCTAGCACAATATATTATTCAACAATGACTTTGCATAATGACACTAATAAACCTGACAGTAAAGAGAAAGATAAGGAAAGAATGAGTTTTATAGAAAATAAGTTGAAAAAAGAAGGTATAGATTATGCAAGAGTTAATGGTGAGTTTAAAACTGTATTTCCTAAGAAAAGTGATTTTAATGTGAGAATAATGAAAGAATCAAAGTACCTAGAAATTACAAAGACTATAGGAGTTAAGCCTATAAGTTTTGAAGATAATGAATCTATATCATTGTTTTCATCAAGTTTACCTGGAGATAAGAAAGTCAAAGAAAATGTCATTATAGGGAATAGAAGTTTAAAGGTGGCAAAACAAGTTGAAGAATGTGTTATGCCAGCGTATTATAAAAATATGTATGTGGTAAAAGATAATTTTTATGATAGTATAAAATCAAAGTTTATAATAGATAGATTTTCAACATTTGAGGTAGAAGATTCAAGTAAAACTATAGATATATGTAGACAATTTGAAGATAAATTTGATAATGAGTCTAGAATGCAACCATATTTGTTTTTCTCTAAAGAATTAATGATAGAAACTGGTAAACTAACATATTCTACATTTATGTTTTTAGCAGTATTTATAGGTTTAATTTTCTTTGTTACTACAAGTAGTTTCTTATATAATAAGTTTTATATGGATTGTCAAATTGACAAGAAAAAGTATGAACAGTTAAATAAATTGGGGATGACATATAAGGAGATTAAAAGAGCTTCAACCATTGAGATTGGAATTGTGTTTTTGTTACCTTATGTAGTAGCTGTTGTACATTCGGTATTTGCACTTACTGCACTTAAGAACTCTTTTGATATAGAGGTTGCATCATCTGCGGTTTTGGTAATGGGAAGCTTGTTTATAGTTCAAATAGTGTATTTCTTACTTATAAGAAATAATTATTTAAAAGAGATAAGATTAAATTTAGTCAATTTTTAATGACTATTACTAACTAATAACAAAAAGGTTTAAAATTAATTAGTATTACTGGAATTATAAATGTTTATTTTTTCAGTAATATTTTTTATTGTATTAATTATTAAGAGTCTATACAAATATGACATAATAAATGTCAAAATTATAAAAATATTCTACTTATATAAAGTATAAAGAGGTTATATGTACATATCTGTAGAAATAAATAATATAAAAATATTAATTAATGTTATTAGGGGGTGTTATTCATTAGTAAATTAGCTAATGCATTAAGAATGATGATATTAATTCAAAGTAGAGGTAAAATGAAATGTAAAGAGTTATCAGAAGAGTTGGAAGTAAGTGAAAGGCAAATAAAAAGTTATAAGATGTGCTTGGAGCAAGCTGGTATATTTATAAATTCAACACCTGGAATTTATGGTGGTTATGAAATCGATAAATGTAATAGTATCTCATCAATTAAATTATTAGATAATGAAGTTTCAATTCTAGATATGGTAAATTCACAGCTAGAGTACAATAATGATATTTACAAAAATGAATTTAATAGTATTGTAGAAAAAATAAAAGCAGTATTAAATACAGGAGAAAAAAGCGATACATATATGGATTATTTCACAGTACAAGCACAACGTAATTGTGATTATGAGTTTGAAAAAAATAAGTGTAATGAAATAACTAGAGCATATACCACAAAGCGTAAACTTTGGATAGAGTATTATTCATTGAATTCAGGCAATAGTGAAAGAATTGTTCATCCATATGGTTTGTTTAATTATAAGTCAGATACTTATATGGTAGCTTTTTGTGAAAAAAGATTTAAGTTTATAGACTTTAAATTATGTAGAATTAAAAACTATAAGGTTTTAGAAAAAAAGTATAATGTAGATAAAAGTTTTAATTGGGGTGAATACAGTAAAAATAGTATAGGAATTTATAAGGGAGAAGAAATTAATGTTGTTATAAAAATTAGCCATCCATTTTCAACAATTATAAAGGAGAAAGTTTGGGTTAATAATCAACAAATTATAGAGTATGATGATAAATCTATAATGTTTAAAGCTAAAATGAGAGGTTATGAGGAGATAAAAAGTTGGATTTTAAGTATGGGAGCCTATGTTGAGGTTGTAGAACCAGATAGACTTAGAAATGATATATTGTTAGAGATTGAAAAAATGAAAAAAATTTACTAATTTTTTCAAATAATTTATACTTGGACCAATATACTTCACGGTCTAGTGTTAATATATTAGTTGAGAGAGGTGATATTATGAAAATGAAAATTGAATTTAGTACAGGTTGTATACCAATATCTTATAATTCACTCTTTATGAGTATTATAAAAGAAGCAATAAGAAAATCTAATGAAGATTACTATAAAAACATGTACTATTATAATGAAAAACACAATAAAAAAACTAAAAATTTTACATTTTCAGTTTATATAAAAAAATATAGTATTGAAGGTGACAATTTTATTATCAAGGATAAAGTAATATTAAATATAAGTACTCCAGATTTAGAATTAGGTTTTCGTATATATAATGGATTAATGACTTCTAAAAAATGTTTATATAAAGACTATGAACTTACAAGGATTAGAATAGATTTATCAAGAGAAAAGAAGGTAACAGAAGAGAGGGTACTATTTAATGCATTATCTCCAATCTGCATAAAGTCTAGGGAAGGGAAATTCTTAGAGATAAGTGATGATAGATATATAGAAGAGTTAAACTATATAACTAATGAAGTTGTCAAAAATTATAGGGGAAATGGATTAAAAAGAAAGCTAGAATTTGAAAATATAGGTCTCAAAAAGGTAGTGGTTAAAGAGAGTTTAAGAGAATTTAAAAAAATAACAGGTAAAGAATATCAATATGTTAATGGTTACAAAGGTAAGTTTATATTAAAAGGTGATATTGATGATTTAAATCTTATCTACAATCTAGGACTAGGTTTTAGGCGTGCTCAGGGATTTGGAGATGTAGATATTCTAGAATGGAAGTGAGCTAAATGAAGTTAAGGGTTTATAGAGGAGACTGGTTCTTTAATATGGGTATAGTTGGATTTTTAAATATAATAAAGAAAGCAGATAAGAAAGCAGAAATATTTATTATGGAAGATTATATCGAATTTGATAGTTCATTTCTTGAAAACTTTCATGAGGATTATTTTAATTACTTTATGGATGAATATGATGTATCAAAAAGGATTAGGAAGAGTATTGATTACAGTATAAATTTTATTAAATCTAAGCCTGATAAAATTAAAGATGGAATTAAAAAAATTAAAGATAGTATAAAACAACAAAATGATAAGGTTAAAAAATTTGATGAAGAAAAATTCAACTTGATAAAAGAAAAGTTAGATAGTATATCTAAGATAAAAAGTTATGATGAATTTGACATATTAGAAACTTTAATTGATGAGATTATAGATATATTTAAAATTAAATCAATAAACGATAGACTTACAGCTAATCTTTATAAATATGTAGTTCAAGATAATTATTTTGGACAAGTTAGTTTTTTTAATGTTGCTAAGGCTAAGTTAGATTTAGATGGATTAAAACAGGTAATGTTTAACGACTATTTAAGACAAATCATATATCTAGGGGAGTTAGAGGATTTACTAGAAGAGAATGATTATGATAAATTGAAAAACTATTTGAATGATAGATTAAATAGTATGGCTAAAGATGTAAGTGAAAAAAAAGTTAGTAAGTCTAGTATAAATACTATAGAAAAAATTATGAAGGAAATAAATAAAAACTTTATAAAGAAAAATAAAAGTATTAAAGATATAAAAGAGTATATGGATAGTTTAGAAGTATGTGAAATGTGTGGTTCATACAAAGGTATATTAGATGAGTATTCAGAAAGTAATTTTGCTCCTCTTGGAGTAAGTACCAATAATGCTAGAAATATGTTTTGGAATCAGGAGTACACATCATCAATATGTGATATTTGTAAGCTTATATTATTCTGTACTCCAGCAGGGGCTACTTATACAAGAAAAAATTATTTAACTAATGAAGAAAATGAGTTTTATTTATTTGTTAACATGGATACTTCTATAAATGAACTTTTTGAGAGAAATAATGAGTTAAAATTACAGAAAAGTGAGTCTTCAAGCTCCCAAGAAGAAACTCCTTTTAATAAACTTATAAAAAGTATAGTAGAAGAAAATAGATTAAAAAGTGAATGGCAGTTTAGGAATATCATTTTTGTAGAATTTAAAGCAAGTATAGATTCTAAAAAATGTAAAATAAATTACTTTAATATTCCTACTTATTTAGCAAAAATCTTTACAAACAAGGATGTAAATAAAAAAATACAAAGTATCTATGATTATAAGCTTAAATCAAATGTATTAGATTTACTTTTGAAAAATAGAGACTTGAAGCATTTAATTAATAATACTTTAAGAAATAAAGTTAAGAATGACATGGAAGGTAGAAATAAATCAAATATATCAGGAACAGATTGTTTTAGACTGGTTCAATTAAGATTAATAGTAAATAACTATAAGAGAGGAGTGTATAAAATGGATTATAAAAAGTTAAGAAAAGTTTATGAATCAGGTTGTGAAATACATGATTATTATGTTAATAAGAATGCTAAAAATAAAATAGAAGGAATAACATATAAGCTTTTAAATTTGATTAAGGTTGGTAATAAGAATGATTTTTTTCAAACAATTTTAAGAATTTTTTCACCAAGTGAAAAAACTCCACCAGAAGAATTTTTACAGATGCTTAGTGAAGAGGAGTTAGATTTTGAAGCTATAGGATACGCATTTACAATGGGATTAATGTCAGAAAAATGTGATAGAAAAAATAGACAAGTAGATAATAAGGAGGAAAAATAATATGAAAAGAGGATTAACGTTTACAGTAATAACACAAGCTCAAAGTTTAAACTATGGTGAAGGAATAACCAATATATCCGAATTAAAAAAACTAAGTAGAGGAGATGGAAATATCTACACATTTGCATCTCGCCAGTGTTTAAGATATGACATAGTAAGATTAGCTTCGGAGTTATTTAATTGGAATTTGCAGGTTGTAGATAAAGAAAAAGGTACAGTTCAGTTTAAAGATAATATAAATATAAGAGAATCAGAAGAAATGGACTTGTTTGGATATATGAAAACAAATAAAAAAGATGAGAAAGATAAAAAAGGAGGTTCATTGACTAGAGAAGCTACTGTAAGATTAAGTAATGCAATTTCTCTTGAGCCATATAGAAGTGACATGGACTTTTTAAATAATAAAGGATTGGCAGATAGAATAGGAGAACACCCTAATCTTGCTAACATAGAACAACATTTGAGTTATTATACATATACAGTGACTATAGACTTATCTAAAATAGGTAAGGATGGAGATATAGAACTTGATAATAAAGAGAAATGTAAGAGAGTAGTAGAATTTTTAGAAATAATAAAAGTATTGAATAGAAATATTAGAGGTAGACAAGAAAACTTATCTCCTTTATTTGTAGTAGGAGGAGTATATGAAATAGCAAATCCATTTTTCTTAGGTAGAATTAAATTAAAAGGAGATAAAAATGGGTTTAAAGTAAATAAGTCAGCAATAGAAGAAGTAGTTCAAGGTACTTTTTTAGGAAAGGGTTTAAAGCAGTTTACCTATGTGGGAATGGTAGATGGAGCATTTACAAATAAAGAAGAGTTTGAGGGATTATTTGAAGATAATTTTTTAAGTGTAGATAAATTTTTTGGACAACTAGTTAAAGAAGTAAAGGAATATTATGGGGTGAATTAATATGAAGGTTTTGAAATTAGATTTATTTCAAGAAACTGCATGCTATAAAAAGCCATTTGCTATGAAGATTACAGAAACTTATCCACTACCACCATATTCTACAGTAAATGGATTAATTCACAAAATATTAAATGCGACAGAGTATATACCATTTAATATAAGTGTACAGGGAACATATGAAAGTATATTTAATAATTATCAGACAACATATTTTTATAAAAAGGATAGTATTACATCTATGCCAATGAACAGTCATATGTTATTAAATGTAAATTTGATAATTCATATAGGTGGGGATTTTGAATTATTGAAAGAAATATATGATAGTTTATTAAATTGTGGTGAGCATTTATCATTAGGTAGAAAAGAAGATTTAGTGAGAATTAATGATATTAGATTTGTAGAAATTAATAAATTTGAAGTAGATTCTGATATGCAATTAGATGATTACGAAAATTCTAGGCTATCAGAATATAATATAAGAATGCCTATATATATACCAAAGTCAAGTTTACAAGATGAATATATAGAGGGAATAAGTTACAGGCTCAATAATTACTATGATAATAATGCTCTGAAAGATAAAAAAAGAGTTTGGAATAAGGTAGATAGTTATTATGTTGATGATGGAAATACTATATCAGTTGGAGATATATTATTAGACAATGAAGGAGATTTATTATATTTTAATAATATAAATTAGGAGGAAGAGTATGTTATATGCTAAATCTAATCCAGTGGAAACATTGAGAGAACATACTGATGAGCTTTTAAAACAAATGAATGTGTTAAGAGAATGCCATGGAACAAACATAAATAGGCTAAATTTTTTAGAGGAAGAGAAATTTTGGCAATTACTTGATTTTGTTATAGAATTTCATGATATTGGAAAAGCATTTTCTCCATTTCAAAACCTAATAAGAAGTAGGATGGATATTGAAACAAATAAATCTAAAATAGTAACTCATCTAGAAAATAATATAGGTCATAATTATCTTTCTCCTGCATTTATTGATTATAGTTATGTAGACAGGGCAAAGGATAGAGAACTGAGAGCAGTATTAATTCAAGTTATCGTATATCATCATGAAAGAGATATCTTTATAGATAAAGATTTTAAAGATTTAATACAAAAAATATTAGATGAAGATTTAATAAATAAAGTTTATGAATTACAATATGAATTTAAAGTTAGATATCCAATAAGAACCGAAAAATTAAGTAAAGCGTATATACAAAGTGTAATAAAAAGAATAGATAAAAATCACAAATACTATAATTTATATATCATGTTAAAAGGTATACTACATAGATTAGATCACAGTGCTTCTGCTCATGAGGTTGTGGAATGCAATAGTGTCATGAATATAGGAGAACACACAGAGAATTATTTAATGGAAGGATTTGGTAGTTTGAGAGAGGCTCAATCATTTGCTAAATCTAATAGAGATAAAAATATAATATTGATAGCCTCTACAGGTATGGGGAAAACAGAAACTGCTTTAATTTGGATAGATAAGGATAAGGCCTTTTTCACACTTCCATTAAGGGTAAGTATAAATGCGTTATTTGATAGGGCAAAAAATATAGTTGGAGTGGGAGAATCAAATGATACATTCTTAGGTCTGTTACATTCAACAGCAATAGATTATCTGGAAGAAAGTAATCAAGAAAATTCAAATGAGATTGTAGATTTAGCAAAGTTATTATCTTGCAAGTTGACATTTTCCACAATAGACCAAATATTTAAATTTCCTTTTTTGTATAGAGGATATGAAAAAGTATACTCAACATTAGCATATTCAAAGGTAGTAATAGATGAGATACAAGCATATTCACCAGAAATAGCAGCTGTATTGGTAAAGGGTATAGAAATGATACATAAGATAGGTGGCAGATTTATGATAATGACAGCTACTATGCCAACTATATATATAGACGAACTAAAAAAAAGAGGTGTATTGGATAGTAACTTAGCTAAATTGACATGTAATACAGAAAAAATAAGACATTGTGTATCTATTGTAGAAAACTCAATAGATGAAAATTTAGAAAAAATAATACAAAGTGGAATGAATAAAAAAGTTCTTGTAATAGTAAATACAGTCAAAAGTGCTGTAGAAAAATATGAGTTAATAGAAGAGATAGTTAAGCTAAAAGGAATAGATATTAACTTAAATCTTTTACATTCTATGTATATACAAGAAGATAGAGCAAAACTAGAAAAACATATAAAAGAATTTGCAGATAGTGATAAAAATGGAATTTGGATTACTACACAATTAGTAGAAGCATCCCTTGACATTGATTTTGATGAACTTCATACAGAAAATTCAACACTTGACAGTTTATTTCAAAGGTTTGGAAGATGTTATAGAGGTCGTGAGTATAAAAAAAATAGTCCAAATATATTTATATATACAGAAAAAGCTACAGGAATAGGCAGTATCTATGATGAAACAATTGTAAAAAATGGACTTGAGTTATTGAAAGCTTTTATAAATGGCAAAGAATGTGTAAAGATGGAAGAAAAATATAAGGTAGAAATGGTTAAGGTACTATACTCTAAAGAAAGCTTAGAAGGTACAGCTTTTAAAAAGAGATTTACTAGTGCTTTAAATATTTTAGATACTATAACACCATATAGTTTGGGCTCTAAAGATGCGCAAAATATACTTAGAAATATTGAAGGATATACAGTAATACCAGAGGATATATATAATAAAATTGAAGAAACTTTGGTAAAAAATTATAAAGTTTTGGGGAAAGAACTTACAGAGGCATATAGTAATGAAGACAGACAATTAATAAATGAAATAAAATTTAAGAGAAAAAAAGCTAGAAGAGAAATAATTAAAAAAAGTGTAAATATACCAATATATAAAGCTAAACAAAATATAGTGGATATAAATATAAAGGGTCTAGAAGATTTAAAAATACTTTTATATAAATATGATATACATGAAAATAAGCATACAAAACAGATATTTGGCAAAGGTGTGCTTATAGGTAAGGAAATAGACCAATTTATTTGATTTTTATATTAACAATGTGGCTAAAATTTACTAGAGAAGGTGATTTTGTGCCAATAGATTTAGAATTATTGAAAGTTCAAGGAGTAAAGATAAATTATTATTATGTATGTAAAAGAAAACTATGGTTAT
>NZ_JAGWCT010000084.1:0-17064 GCF_020657815.1 Clostridioides sp. ZZV15-6597
TTATATAATAATTCATAGAAGTTAAAAGTAAATTATCTTTAAGTTAAACAAAAGTAAAATAAAAGACTAGTTATAATATTTATATGAAAAAGTACAAAATATAGTATAAAAATATAGAAAAATTAAATTATTTACTTGCAGTTTCTGGTTCCATAAGTATATTTACCTTGAGATATATTATCATCATGAAAATATATTCTCTCACAAATTTTATCTCCCCATAGAATATTTTTTGTTATTTTATGTGATGTATCCCCTGTAAATACTTCAGCAACAGTGGTATCAGTAACATCACAATAAAGGGATGCAAATTCCTTAAACCAAGGATTTTCTTCAAAGCGTGAAAGCCAGGAAGCTCCATAAGGACAGTGTAACTCTTCAAATTCAGGAACCCAACCTAAAAATGGGACATCAGTTATACTAACAATATTGTCAGCAATCAATTCATCTCCATTTTCATTGGCTCTTTCTCTCATAGCAATAGCTCTTTCTTCTGATCTTTCAAACAAAACTTTTTTCAATATTTCAGCAGTTTTTTCATTTCCAAATTCCTCAACTAATACTTTGGTAAAATAAAAATATAAATCACCAAAGTGTTTACAGGCCATACGAACTTCTTCAATAGCATAATCCTTGTCGATAGTTTCATTAGTTACAGTATCTTTGTTCAAAAAAATCACTCCTTAAAATAATAGTAGTTACACTATAATTATAGAGTATTTTTTATAAATAAGAAATTGATTTAAGATAAATAAAATTTTAGTAAATATAAATAGATTATTAAAATAATTTATTATTACAAAAATCTTCTAAATTGATGTATTTAGGAGTTTCCATATGTATAAGTGTTGTTTTATAAATATCTTCAGTACATCCGTTAGATATATTATTAAAAATATCTGTATGTTCTTTTAATGTTGTTTCTAGTCTTCCCTCATGAGATAGTGAATCAAGAGCTAATTTTTTTATTCTGTACATATAGCTGTTGAACATCTTATCAAATTCAGTATTTTGAGCATATGAAACGATTGTTGTGTGAAATAAAGTATCGTATTCTGCAAATGTATTTAAATTCTTATCACTTGATACAATGTCTTTTTGTTTATCTAAAAGATACTTTAATTTATCTATAGTTTCAATTGCTCTAGGTTCTTTGTATTGACTCGTAATTAAAAAAGTGCAAAACCCTTCTATTGCAGAGCGTATTTGAAATATCTCTACAATTTCATTAGCTGTGATTTGATGAATTTTAAAACCCTTACTTGGAATTATATCTATAAAACCATCTTGGCTGAGTCTTTGAAGAGCATCTCTTATAGGTGTTCTTGAGATACCTATTTCACTCGCAAGCTTTGTTTCAGAATATATTTCATTTTCTATTATTTCACCAGATAGTATTAATTCTTTTAAATAGTCATATGCTTGTTCTTGTAATCTTTTAAATGTAGCCATATTTTATACCCCCTAAACAATGTGAAAATACAAAAACTTATATAATGTTAAGAATACAACATAGTAAAATTAAGGTCAATCCTTTGAAATTTAAATTATATATTGGACTATATAAATAAATGTTTAGTTGAATGATACTTAATTATTGATAAAAATAATTAATATAAAGAAAAATAATTAATATAAAGTATGATTAAATATAATATGGAAATAGTGTGTATTATTTAACATAAATAGTGTGTATTAAATATGGTAATAAGAGTTGAATTCTATTATAGAAGGCTAAAAAGAATGTTTTATTGTTAAAATAAATACTTTCATATTTTATATTGACCGGTATACTGGTGTGTAGTATACTTTAAATCATAAAAAACGTTTTCAAAAATGTGAAAATATGGAGGGGTATATAATGAAGTTAGGATTTATTGGATTAGGAATAATGGGAAAACCAATGGCTAAGAATTTAATAAAAGGTGGATGCAATCTTTTAGTATATGATATTAATAAATCTGCTGTAGATGAGCTTGTATCATATGGTGCAAAATATGCAAGTCTTTCAGAAATAGGTGAAGAGTGTGAAATTGTATTTACAATACTTCCAAATGGAGCCATTGTTCAAGATATATTATTTGGAGCTGATGGTTTAACAAACACTTTAAAAGAGGGCAGTATAATTGTAGATATGAGTTCAGTTACTCCTACAGAATCTATGTCATGTGCAGAAAAATTAAAGCAAATGAACTTAGAATTTATAGATTCACCAGTAAGTGGAGGTGAACCAAAAGCAATTGATGGAACACTTGCTTTTATGGCTGGTGGTAAAGAAGAAGTATATAAAAAAGTAGAGCCATTTTTTAATATAATGGGAAGTTCATCTATTTTAATTGGAGATAATGGCAGTGGAAGTGTTACAAAACTTACAAATCAAGTAATAGTTAATCTTACAATAGCAGCAGTATCTGAAGCATTTGTACTTGCAGCCAAAGCAGGAGCAGACCCAGAAAAAGTGTACAAAGCAATAAGGGGAGGTCTAGCTGGCAGCACAATATTGGATGCAAAAATACCAATGATTATGAATCGTGATTTTAAACCAGGTGGAAAAATATCTATCAATCTAAAAGATATAAAAAATGTAATGAAGACAGCACACAATTTGGATGTGCCGCTACCTATGACAAGTCAGCTATTAGAAATTATGCAAACATTAAAAGTACATGGACATTTAGAAGATGACCATGGTGGAATAGCTCAATATTTTGAAAAATTAGCAGGTATTGAAATAAAAAAACACAATAACTAATGGCAAATATATTGATGAGATAGTAGGTATGTATTATTAAAATTAGATTTAGATTATATTATACAAAGACAATAGAGTTACAGTATCATAATAAAAGAAAAAATAAGGTTAAGAGATAATAAAGTAAATTATAAAGGGGAAAAGATTATGATTACAGGATATGGACTTTTGATAGCATTTATTATATCTATAGGAATTTTGCTTGTGTCGATTATTAAGTTTAAAGTAAATCCATTTTTGGCATTGCTTATAACATCTATAATTACAGGCTTTATGGTTAAGATGCCTATAAATGAAATTTCAACTACAATATCAGCTGGATTTGGAAGTACATTAGGTAGTATTGGTATTGTAATTGGGCTTGGAATAATATTTGGAAATATACTTTCAGAATCAAGAGCAACAGAATCTATTGCAAAGGGATTGCTGGCTAGAACTGGAGAAAAAAATAGTGCATTAGCTATAACTACAGCAGGATTTTTAATTTCAATTCCAGTGTTTATGGATGCAGCATTTGTTATAATGATGCCTATAATTAAATATGTTTCAAGAGTAACCAAGAAATCTCTTATGGTTTTTGTGTGTGCATTAGGAGTTGGTACAATAGTAGGTCATGCACTTGTAATACCAACACCAGGGCCTTTAGCTGTTGCAGCAAATGTAAATGCAAATGTAGGCAGTTTTATACTTTATTCCATAATTGTTGCATTTCCAGCAGCTCTTTTAGGAGGATGGATTTATGGAAAACGTTTTGAAAAGTATCCGGCTTATGCAATTGACGAAAATAATAAAGAAAAAAATTTAGAACAAGGAAAAGAGAGTATTGAACTTGAAAATGATAACTCTGATAAAGTGCCAGGTTTTGGAGTTTCTATGTTTTCTTTATTATTTCCAATACTTCTTATACTTGTATCAAACGTATTTAGTATGTTTTTAGAAAAAGGTTCTAAAATGAGTGGAATACTTGCATTTATAGGAGATAAGAATATAGCAATATTGCTTGGAATATTGGTAGCAATAGTATTTTTGAAGAGGTACATAAGTAAGCCTATGGGAGATGTTGTTATTGAAGCTGCTGATTCAGCAGGATTGATATTATTAATAACAGGCTCAGGAGGAGCATTTGGTAGTGTTATAAATGCTAGTGGAATAGGAAACTTCTTAGTTGACACTATGTCTGGACTTAGTATATCAGTTGTGGTACTTGGATTCTTATTAAGTGCATTGCTTAGAATTTCTCAAGGTTCTGCTACTGTAGCACTAGTGACTACATCATCAATTTTAGGGCCTACTATTTTAGCAACTGGTATGTCACCAGTTTTAGTAGGGCTTGCTATATGTGCTGGTGGTGTTGGTTTCTCTCTTCCAAACGATTCGGGATTCTGGGTACTTTCAAGATTTAGTGGCTTGTCAGTTAAGGATACTTTAAATTCATGGACAATAGGAGGTACCATTGCTGGTGTTACAGCATTTATAATGGTTTTATTACTTAGTGTTATAAACGGTATTGTACCACTTCCAGGTTTATAAAAAATATAAATACTAAACATAAGCATACTATAATAAATTACATAAAGGGGGATTTTTAGTGAGAGAAGTCAATTCAATTAACATAGATATACTTGATACTTTTAAGACCGTAGATGAAGATAAATTAAATAAATTACTTGTAAATGAACTTAAAAATTTAAATAGAAAGATTATTGTATTAGATGATGACCCAACTGGAGTACAAACAGTTCATGATGTTTCTGTATATACTGATTGGGATGAGAGTAGCATAGAACAAGGCTTTGATGAAGAAAATAGTATGTTTTTTATACTTACTAACTCAAGGGGATTTACAGTTGCTCAAACAACAGAAGTGCATAAGGAAATTTCAAAAAATATTGTGGATATTTCTCAAAAAGTTAATCAAGATTTTATTATTATAAGCCGAAGTGATTCAACAATGAGGGGACATTATCCTCTTGAAACTAATCTGTTGAAAAATGAGGTGGAAAAATTATCAGGGAAACTATTTGATGGTGAAATAATAATGCCATTTTTCAAAGAAGGTGGAAGATTTACCATAGACAATGTACATTATGTAAAAGAAGGAGAGATGCTTGTACCAGCGGGAATGACTGAATTTGCAAAAGATAAATCCTTTGGCTATAAATCTTCTGATATAGGAGAATGGTGTGAAGAAAAAACAAATGGAGAATATAAATCTAGTGATATGATATACGTTTCATTAGAGGAACTTAGAAGTCTAAATATTGATAGTATAACAGAAAAGCTTAAAATGGCTAAGAACTTCAATAAAATCATTGTAAATGCAATAGATTATGTAGATGTAAAGGTATTTACAATTGCGTTTATACGTGCAGTAAATAGTGGTAAAGAATTTATATTTAGAAGTGCTGCTGCTATAACAAAGGTACTTGGTGGGGTAAGTGATAAGGAATTACTTACTAAAGAGGAATTAGTATCAAAAGATAATACTAATGGAGGTATTATACTTGTTGGTTCACATGTAAATAAAACTACTCAGCAACTAGAAGAACTTAAAAATTGTAAGCATCCTATAGAATTTATAGAGTTTAATCAACATTTAGTTTTGCAGGAAGATGGATTAAAAAATGAAGTAAAAAGAGTTATACAAGTTGTAGAAGAGAAAATAACTAATGGAAAAACTGTTGCTGTGTATACTAGACGTGAGCGTTTTGATTTAGATACGAATGATAAAGATAAACAACTTATTGTTTCTGTAGAAATTTCAGATGCTGTGACTAGTATAGTTGGTATGCTTAATGTAAGACCAAATTTTATTATAGCAAAAGGTGGAATTACATCTAGTGATGTTGGAACTAAGGCACTAAAAGTAAAAAAAGCTACTGTAATGGGTCAAATAAAACCTGGTATACCAGTATGGATGACAGGAGAAGAAAGTAAATTTCCTAATATGCCATATATAATTTTCCCTGGCAATGTTGGAGAAGTTAGCACACTTAGAGAAGCTGTTGAAGTATTAATGGGTTAGAAGAAAATCTTTTATTTCATCATTTCAACAATGAAAAAGAGGCTTATCTCTATTTTGAGACAGCCTCTTATTTGTATTTATAAATATTTATATTACAATATGGCATATAATTTAGATTATTTATTTTTTTTGATTGATTTAATATCTTCTTTGATTTTATTTAAAATATCTTTATGCTTATTAGAGCTTATATTAGGGAACGCTTTAATAATACGTCTATGAAGCAATTTGTGGCTAGATAGTAGAGTATTAAGTTTGTTTTTAAGTTCTTCAATTCTGTTTTTAGCATAACGATAATTTTCTCTTTCTTTTAATATCTCAAATCTATCTTCTAAAGTCTCAAGTCTATTTTCAACTAAAGATTCAAGCTTACTTTCAATAGTTTCTTGTGTGATAACTTTGTAGTATTCTTTTTTATCTTTTAATTCCTTAATTATAAGATGGATTTGTTTTAATTTGCCATTTAATTGTAAAATTGTGTGTACTGTAATTATTAAATCTAAAACAAAATAAATTTCTATAGATATACCAAGAATAAATAGTATATTCTTAGGAATATAATCTATGAAATCAACTACAATAGGATGTATTATCAGCATTACAATTAATGATAATACACCAAACATAAGTGAATTTTCTAAGCAAACTCTTCCGTGAATGTTGAACTTGTGATTGGAATAATCCCACCACTTCATATTAAATAGTTTTTCTAATACAAAACTTGTAAAATACTCCATTATGCTGGTTATAATTATACTAAATACAAATAATAAGGGAATATTATGAACAAAAGGAGTCAGTGTAGCTACTATTGCTAGTGCCCCAAATCCATATATAGGACAAAAGGGTCCATTTAAAAAACCTCTATTTACAAATTGTTTTTGCAAAACAGAACAATATGTAGTCTCACAACACCATCCTATAAAGCTATAAATTACAAAATAAAGAAATTGAATATAAAATGTACTCATAAGCACCTCATTTCTAGTTAATATAACATTATATAATACTATATATCTGATATTTTCTTTCATAATTAACTATATTACCTTAAACTTAATTTACATATTGATTATACCAATTTATAGAAATTTATCAAATTTAATTACAATTATAATATTATATGCAAAACCATAGCAATGAGATTTTATTTAAAATAAATAAGGGTGTCAAGTATAATCGAACTAATACCTGTAGATACTCTACAGTATATTGCTTTGATTAACTTTGACACCTTTATATTATTTATATTTTACTTATTTACATTTAAAACTAGAACAACATGTTTCAGTGTAAAGATTTACTCTATCAGTTTCAGGAGCGACTAATATATTATCAAGATTACATAAGCTACCATCTTTATTGTACTTACAAGTCTTGACACTACAAACTAATTCTTCACAGTTTCTATTGTTAACATTGTTAGATAGATTACTATAAATAGACTCATCTAAAAACGAACTACAGCAAGTATGTCTATCATTATGAGCTTGTTCACCATTTATAAAAATTTTATCTGCATAACATATATGGCTGTTATTATGTGAGCAGTTAGTTACATTACAATTGATTCTTTCCAAAGTTATTACCTCCTAAACTATTATTTATTATAAATTATGTCCATATAATTGCAAGAATATAACATTTAAGAGAAAACTTCCTTTTAGAAAATATCTATTTTTAGACTAATTTGAAATACAGATATATTTTCTTCTAAAATTTACCTAAATTGTATAAAAACTTACAGCTTGGAGAAAATAATAGAAAAAGGAGGCGTAATCAATGTTTGAAAAGAAGAAAAAAGAATTATTTCCTTGGAAAATATCTGCATTAGTACTAGTAGGAGTTTTTGTATTAAGTAGCGGAGTTTATATAGGAACAAAATTAAAAAACAATGGAGTTCAAACTGGTAAAGTTGTAAGTACTAGTGCGAATATGAGTGAAGAATCAAAAGAAGCTTTTGGATTAAATAAAAACTGCGAAGTTTGGCTTCAAGGCGAAGGCGAAAACGAAACTAACTATAAGAGAGTACTTACAATGGCTGGAGTAGTTCCAGAGTCATTATTAGATAAGACAAAATCAGAAATAGTATCATATTTTAAACAAGAATATCCAACTAAAAAAATAAAGAGTATGGATAAAAATGAAATCATATTGGTAGAATCTAAAAACAGTGATAATAAAGATGTACAAGCAATGAACACTACTATAAAAGGTAAATATACAATTGAAAATGATAATGGAAATATAGCATTGTATAAATACGATGATAGTGGAAATAAAACATTAGTAGAAAAAACAAAAATAAGAGTAGATTCACTTCCTAAGACTGTTCAAGATGAACTTAAAAAAGGTGTAGTTATGGATACAGAGGAAGATGCTTATTCAAGATTAGAAGATTTTGCAAGTTAATATTAAGATTCAAACTATATTTAATGCCTATTAAAATACAATAATTTATTTGTACTAAATATAAAAGTTATATTGAAGTGAGAAGTTTGCTTTGATATAACTTTTTTATTTGATTTTATATTTAACATAAACCATTTTATGATTTGTTAATATTATTTATGGTATAATGATTTAGAACATAAGTTTTTATGAGAAATACATTTTGGTATTTCTTTTATTTTTAGGAGGAATTTTTTAAAATGATGATATTGGGGATTGACCCAGGTATAGCCATAGTTGGATATGGTATAATTGAATATAAAAATAGTAAATTTAAAGTAATAGATTATGGAGCAGTAACAACACCTGCGCATATGGATATCTCTAAGAGGTTAGAACTCGTATATAAAGGAATTGATACAATAGTAAAGAATTACAATATAGATGAAGTTGGAATGGAAGAACTATTCTTTAACAAGAATGTAAAAACTGCTATAACAGTAGCACAGGCTAGAGGAGTTACTATGCTTGCTTGTGCACATAATGGTAAACCAGTATATGAATACACTCCACTTCAAGTAAAACAAGGTGTAGTTGGATATGGTAGAGCAGATAAAGCACAAGTTCAACAGATGGTAACCTCATTTTTAAGTTTAAAAAAAGTTCCAAAACCAGATGATGTTGCAGATGCTCTAGCTGTGGCTATTTGCCATGCTCATTCAAATAAACTTGAAAAAACTCTAAAGAATATAGGTGGGAAGTATGTATAGTTATATAAAAGGTACAGTAGAAGAGATATATATAGACAGTATAGTTGTTGAAAACAATGATATAGGATATAAGATAAATGTGTCATCCAATACAATAATGAATTTGCAAATAGGAAATACTGCAAAAATATATACTAAACTAATAGTAAGAGAAGATGATATGAGTCTTTGTGGTTTTGCAAGTAGGGAAGAATTAAAGATGTTTGAATTGCTTACATCTGTGTCAAAAATAGGACCTAAGGTGGGGCTTTCAATACTATCATTTGCATCACCATCACAACTAGGAGCTTATATTTTGAGCGAAGATGTTGGGAAACTATCTAAGGCTCCAGGCGTTGGTAAAAAGACAGCAGAGAGAATTGTTTTAGAACTTAAGGATAAAGTGGATAAAAATAATATAGAATTTGAACCAACATTATTATCACAAAAACCTACTTTAATATCTCAAGATGAATCTATAGATGCACTTGTAGCTTTGGGATATACCTTAGCAGAATCAAAAGAGGCAGTTCAAAAATGTAAAAAAGATGGTATGAATACAGAAGACATTATAAAAAAAGCACTTACATATATAATGAGTAAATCTATGAAGTAGCATTTAATTTGTAAATGTAAAATAATATTTAAAATAAAGTAGATTTCCAAAATTATGGAAGGAGGGGTATAGATGCAAGATTTTGAAGATGAAAATAGGATAATAACATCTACCATGAAGATGGAAGATATAGATATAGAAAATAGTTTAAGACCAAAGACACTAGAAGATTATTTAGGTCAAGAAAAATCCAAAGAGCAACTTAGTATATTTATAGAGGCAGCAAAATCAAGAAATGAGCAGTTAGACCATGTACTTTTATATGGACCACCAGGGCTTGGAAAAACTACGCTAGCGAGTATAATAGCTAATGAGATGGGAGTAAATTTGAGGATTACATCAGGACCCGCAATAGAAAGAGCAGGGGACTTAGCAGCTATACTTACAAATTTGAATGAAAATGATGTTTTATTTATAGATGAGGTACATAGAATCAATAGGAGTGTTGAAGAAGTCTTGTATCCAGCAATGGAAGATTTTTGTTTAGATATAATAATTGGAAAAGGACCATCTGCAAGAAGTATAAGGCTTGACCTTCCTAAGTTTACACTTATTGGAGCTACTACAAGAGCTGGTATGCTTACAAATCCACTTAGAGATAGATTTGGTGTTATTTGTAAATTAGATTATTATACAGTTGATGAACTTTCAAAAATAGTGCTTAGGTCATCAAATATTTTAGATGCAGAAATACAATCTCAAGGAGCTTTAGAGCTTGCAAAACGTTCAAGAGGGACTCCAAGAATAGCAAATAGATTACTAAAAAGAGTTAGAGATTTTGCACAGGTTAGAGCTGATGGAAGGATAACTGATGAAGTTGCAAAGGATGCTCTTGAACTTTTGGGAGTTGATAATTTAGGTCTTGATTTTGTGGATGAAAAGCTTCTTATGACTATAATAGAAAAATTTAGGGGTGGCCCGGTAGGTCTTGATACATTAGCAGCTTCAATTGGTGAAGATAGAAATACAATAGAAGATGTGTATGAGCCATATTTGCTTCAACTAGGGTTTATAAATAGAGGACCTAGAGGTAGAGTAGCCATGCCCCTAGCCTATGAACATTTAAAAATACCTTATCCTAGTGATAGATAAAAATACAAAAAGAGGTATTAATTAAACAAATAATCATTAAATTAAAATATTTCTAAAATGGGTAAAAATTCAAACATATCCACAAAATGGTAATTATATCTGTAGATACTGTGGATAAATACAAGGAAAAATGTGTGTACTTTATCTATATATTGTGGATAAGACGTGCATATCGTGGAAAAATATCTATATATTGTGGATATACTGTATGTTAAAAAGAGGGATTTATTGATATATTCTGGTAATATTGTAGAAAATAAGTTGTTTTTTTGATATTATTGTAGCTAGAGAAATTTTAAGAGAGGAAGTTTGACATTGAAAACAAGTGATTTTAAATTTGATTTACCACAGGAACTTATAGCTCAAGTTCCTATAGAAGACAGAGCTAGTTCAAGATTGATGGTATTAGATAAAGAAACAGGAGAAATTGAGCATAAAGTATTTAGAGACATAATAGAATATTTAAATCCAGGAGACTGTTTAGTTTTAAATAACACTAGAGTTATACCTGCTAGATTAATAGGGGAAAAACTTGAGACTGGTGGAAAAATTGAATTTTTATTATTAAAAAGAACAGAAGAAGATACTTGGCAAGCTTTAGTAAAACCAGGTAAAAGAGCAAAAGTAGGAACTAAGTTTTCCTTTGGAAATGGAAAATTGATTGGAGAAGTTGTAGATTTATCAGATGAAGGTTCAAGAATTATAAAGTTTCATTATGATGGAATTTTCGAGGAGATTTTAGATGAGCTTGGAAATATGCCACTTCCTCCATATATAACTGCTAGATTAGAGGAAAAAGAAAGATACCAAACTGTTTATTCAAAACATAATGGCTCAGCAGCGGCACCTACAGCAGGTCTACACTTTACAGAAGAATTATTAAATGAAATAAAAGAAAAAGGTGTAGATATAGCATTTATAACTTTACACGTTGGTTTAGGTACTTTTAGACCAGTAAAAGTAGATGATGTTTTAAATCATAAGATGCATTCAGAATATTATATGGTCAGTCAAGAGGCAGCTGACAAAATAAACAGAGCAAAAGAAAGTGGGAACAATGTAGTATGTGTTGGAACTACTAGTTGTAGGACTATAGAATCAGCTTGTGATGAAAATGGCAAGATGAAAGAAACTAGTGGTTGGACAGACATATTTATATATCCAAGTTATAAATTTAAGGTTTTGGATAGACTTATAACTAATTTCCATCTACCAGAGTCTACCTTAATCATGTTAGTAAGTGCTATTTGTGGAAAAGATAATGTATTAAATGCATATAATGAAGCAGTAAAAGAAAGATATAGATTCTTCAGTTTTGGAGATGCTATGATTATAAAGTAGGGAGGTAATAGATGCATAGTTTACAAAAACAAAAAAAGAATAACCCTATATTAAAGATTGCTTTTATATTTGAACGTGTATTAGCAGTAGTAGTTCTGATAGCAGTATTTTTAGGTACAATAGATGTATTAAGACTTATGTGGGGAGCATATATAGTTGATTTTCAAAATCCAGTACAATACAGTCAGCTTAATGATTTCTTAGCACAAATATTACTTTTAGTAATAGGTGTTGAGCTTGTAGTAATGCTATCACTTCACATACCAGGAGCATTTATTGAGGCACTACTATATGCTATAGCCAGAAAAATGTTATTACTTCCTAAAAATGAAGGGATGATAGATGTTTTAATTGGAGTTATAGCTATTGCAGGACTATTTGCTATAAAAAAGTTTTTAGTAACAAAAGACAAGAGTGCTCTTAATATAACGAGTATCCATGATGAAGAAGCAATCAAAGAACAACAAAGCAAAGAAGATAAAGATAAATCTATTTAGAAAATATATTAGATATTTAGATTAGTAAAAATATATATTATGGAATAACTAGAAATAAAAATTATTAAGGAGAAATTTATGTACGCAGTAAGATACGAACTGATAAAAACTTGTAAACAAAGTGGTGCAAGGCTTGGAAGATTACACACACCACATGGAATTATAGAAACACCAATATTTATGCCTGTTGGGACTCAAGCAACAGTAAAATCTATGACACCAGAAGAATTAAAAGAGATTGGTTCACAAATAATACTTAGCAACACTTATCATCTATATATGAGACCAGGACATGAACTTATAAAAAAAGCTGGTGGACTTCATAAGTTTATGAACTGGGATAAGCCAATACTTACAGATAGTGGAGGATTTCAAGTATTTAGCTTAGGGCCTTTAAGAAAGATAAAAGAAGAAGGCGTAGAATTTAGGTCACATCTAGATGGTTCAAAACATTTTTTAACTCCAGAAAAAGCTATGGAAATACAAAATGCGTTAGGCTCAGACATAATGATGGCATTTGATGAATGTACACCATACCCAGCAGATAGAGAGTATGTAAAGAATTCATTAGAAAGAACAACAAGATGGTTAAAAAGATGTAAAGATGCCCATAATAATACAGACAAGCAAGCTTTATTTGGTATAATACAAGGTGGAATGTATAAAGATTTAAGAGAGCAATCAGCAAAAGAAATAACAAGTATTGATTTACCTGGATATGCAATTGGTGGACTTAGTGTTGGAGAACCAAAACCACTTATGTACGATGTACTAGAACACACAACTCCATTTATGCCAAAGGACAAACCAAGATACTTAATGGGAGTTGGTAGTCCAGATGATTTGGTAGAAGGTGTTATAAGAGGAGTAGATATGTTTGACTGCGTTTTACCTACTCGTATAGCTAGAAATGGAACTGCAATGACTAGTCAAGGTAAAGTAGTGGTTAGAAATGCAACTTATGCTGAAGACTTTACTCCACTTGACCCTGAATGTGACTGTTACGCTTGCAAAAATTATTCAAGAGCTTATATAAGACATCTTGTAAAAGCAAATGAAATATTGGGTGCAAGATTGATAACTACTCATAATCTTCACTTTTTACTAAATTTAATGAAACAAATAAGACAAGCGATAATGGAAGATAGATTACTTGATTTTAGAAATGAATTTTTTGCAAAATATGGGTATGAAATATAGGTTTTGCACTATTAATTATAATCATTTTAATATATAATATTCAATAGTACTCAAAGCTAAAGAAAGTAAATTGTTATATAAACATTTATTATGATTTACAAAAGAGTATAATTTACAAAGGAGTGAAAAATTAATGCCACAGCAACAAATAATGATGAGTGTAGGTCTATGGATAGTAGTAATAGCAATCTTTTATTTCCTAATGATTAGACCTCAAAAGAAAAAAGACAAACAATTAAAAGAAATGAGAAGTAGCCTAGGTGTAGGAGACAAAGTCATTACAATAGGTGGAATAGTAGCTAATGTAGCTAAAGTTGAAGATGATGTTGTAATATTAGAATTAGGACCAAATAGAACTAAAGTTCCATTTGAAAAATGGGCTATAGGTACAGTTCAATCTAGAAAAGAAGAAATAGAAGAACAGTAAAATAGTAATTTAAAAGCCTTTTCTCGAATATATATTAATTTGAGAGGAGGTTTTTTTTATGGGAAAATCTAATTATATTTTTAAAGGTTTGGGATATGCATATATAATAACTTTGGCTGTTTTATTAGTGTATAACTTATTTTTGACATTTACAGATATTGGTGGAGATAATATAACTATGGTTGCATCATTTATAACTACTATTTCTGCAGCTATAGGTGGTTTTTACACTTCAAAACACATGCAAGAAAAGGGACTTATGTATGGGCTTTTAGTTGGACTTTTGTACATAGTGTGTATTTTTTTGACTGTGTTTTTAGCACAAGAGAGCTTCGTATTTGAAGTAGGAATGATTTATAAGTTATTGCTTATATCAGCAGCAGGAGGTATTGGAGGCGTATTGGGTGTCAACTTTAAATAGAGTTTATATTAAGCTGGTTTTGTGATATAATCAATAGGAAACAATTAGAAATGGAGGCGTTGAAAATGGAAAATAAACATGTAAAAACTTTATCTCAAGCTACTTTAAAGCAAAGTGCTGCAAAAGGTGGATGTGGAGAGTGTCAAACTTCTTGTCAATCAGCTTGTAAGACTTCTTGTACAGTTGCAAATCAAGAGTGTGAAAGATAGAAAAGTATTGATTTAGTTGTTTGTAAGAGGGTATCTCAAAATGGTTCTTTTATCATGATGGGGTATCCTTTTTTATTTTTTTGTCTCCATATAAAATGCTTAATATATTTATATAAAATAAGGTTTGACTTGTTAGTATTTAATTTTTTATGTATTCAAAATCTAACTTTTTATTCTTATATTTCTAATATATGTATTAGTAAATTATGTAAACTTATAAAATGTATTGATAAATAATATTATATATAATATTATTTATATGTGGGAAATACGAATATAAAAAATTAAAAAAATATTCGGAGGACATAAATATGTTAAGTAACAAAAAGAGAAGTATGGCAATAGTAATGGCAGGAGCTACAGTTATGAGTGTAGCAGCACCAATATTCGCAGACAACACTGTGTCAGAAAATGTTGATAAAAATTACACAGTAAGTGCAAAAGATTCTACTAAACTAATCGAAGAGGTTAGAAAAGCATTAGAAATTAAGTTTGAAGAGACAAAAGCAGGAGCAAATGTAAATGATAGAGTTTACGATATAAAAGTAGATAATGTAAACTTAACTAATGCAACTCAATTACAAAACAAGATAAACTCATTAGTAGAAGGACAAAGTTTAAAAGTTACTATACAAGATAAAGGTCATCAAACTATAGGTGGAAAAGTAGTTGACTATAAAATTGAAAACTACAAAACAGCTCAAGAAATAGTAGATGCAGTTAATGCTTTTAATGCAACTTTAGCAGAAGATTCTGATAGCAAGCTAACAGCAACTATAAAATCTACTAGCACAGTTGAAGTAAAAAGAGCAAAAGATTCAAAAAATACAATCACAGTAAATGTGGGAGACCAACATTTAGACTTTGCAAAGGCAGTAACATCAGAAGAAGGTACTTTTGAAGGCTATGAAAAGAGTTATAGCGATATAGAATCAAAAGAATTACATACAATAACAGTTAAAAATGCAGATTTACAAGACATATCAGCAGAAGATTTATTTGATGGAGTTAGATTAACTACATTAGGTAGAGAAATAGTTAATAAAGTTAAAAATGGATATACTTTAACATTTGATAATGAAGCAATACTTACTCAAGAACAAGAAGATAGTGATGATAAAGATAAGCCAGAAAAATCAAGCTTTGACATGATTTTAAGTAAGACAAATGAAAAGTCAGAAACAATAAGTGTATCAAGTAAAAACCATAAATTAGTTAGAGATTTACACAAAGTGCTAACTGATGTAAAAGATGGAAAAGAATTAAAAGTAGAAGTTTTATCTGGAGATTCAAGATTTACAACAGCAGTAGAAGTTAGTAAGGAAAGATTTAAAGATGGAGAAGCAGATTCAATAATTTTAGTTGGAGAAGATGCTATAGTTGATGGATTAGCATCAGCACCACTTGCATCTCAAAAAAATGCACCAATACTATTATCTAAAAAAGATTCATTACCATCAGAAATAGAAGCTGAGATATTAAGAGTGCTTGGAAGTAACTTATCTTCTAAGAAAATATATATAGTAGGTGGAGAATCTAAAATATCAAAAGAAACAGAAGAAAAACTTTCTAAATTGGGTGTAAGTAAAGTTGAGAGAGTTTCTGGAGATGATAGATTTGAAACTTCTTTAGAAATAGCAAAACAATTAAAAGATACATTTAAAACTGCATTTGTAGTAGGTGGAAATGGAGAAGCAGATGCTATGAGTATATCTGCTAGAGCTGCTCAATTTGGAACTCCAATAATAGTTACAGGTAACGAATTAGATGCAAGTGCTGAAAAATTATTAAAAGGAAAAGAATTAGAAATCGTTGGTGGAGAGAATTCTGTATCAAAAGAAGTTGAAGATAAATTAGTTGAAATAGATTTAAACAACAAAGTTGAAAGATTAGCAGGAGAAAACAGAAAAGATACTAATGCTAAAGTAATCAACAAGTACTATGCAGGAGCAACTAAAGCATATGTTGCAAAGGATGGTTATGTAGGTGGAAACGGACAATTAGTTGATGCACTTACAGCAGCACCACTTGCAGCTAGTTCAAAAGCACCAATAGTATTAACTACAGAAGAACTTTCTAAGTCACAAGAAGAAGTAGTTGAGTTAAGACTTAAAAATGCTACTAAGTTAGTACAAATAGGTGAAGGAATAGCTAAAAATGCTATTGAAAAAATAGCTGAAAAAATAAACTTATTTACTAAGAACTAATAATATATAAGATTTGATGTTATAAGCTTGTTTAGATAATATAAAATTATACAAGGTGTTTAGATAAGATATAATGTCTATAATATAAAATTATACAAGATGCTTAGATAAGATATGATGTATACAATATAAAATAT
>NZ_JAGWCT010000085.1:0-17055 GCF_020657815.1 Clostridioides sp. ZZV15-6597
AGCAAGTAATTAATATTATAGATAATATTATTAAAACTTTATAAATGATAATCTTTTTTTGATATATAGAGATAAGCTAAGGATTTTCTTTACAAATTATGTGTCTTTTATATAACTCTTAAATATGATAAGATTATTCTATAGTAATAACTGGAGGGAATAAAATGAATCTACAAAGATTAAAAGAGAGAAGAGTTGAAAAAAAATTTACACAGCAACAACTAAGTACAGCAATAGGAATGACTTTTAAGACCTATTCAAAAAAGGAGAATGGGCATAGAGAATTTACAGTTAGTGAACTTGAAAAAATCTGTTTTGTATTAGAGATAGAAGCATCAGAGTTATTGGAAATAAAACTATAAAAGTTTTTTAAATTAGTTCGCCAAAAAAATATTGCGTTTTCGGCGAACTTATAGTATAATAGAATTAGGGAAAAGAAATAACGATAAAATATAATTCGCCATTTTTACTATATAAAATAGGCGTAAAAATAGGAGGAGTATACAAAAATGAATAAAAGAATAAAAATATGTTTAACTAACTTAGGAAAATATCATGAAGATGAATGTATAGAGGAATGGATTGAATTGCCAATAAGAGAAGAAAGTTTGAAAAAAGTATTAAAAAATATAGGTATAAATGAGAAATATAAGGAGTATTTTATATCAGATTTTAAAACAGATGTAAAAGGCTTAAAAATAAATGAAGATAACAATATAAAACAGCTAAACCAGTTAGCTAAGAAAATTGAAGAACTAGAAGTAAATGAGATTAGACAATTAGAAGTTTTACTTGAAGGAAATTATATAAAGACTAATACAATACTTGAAAATGATATTTCTAATTTATTAAAAGAACATGATTTTATATTACTTGAGGATGAGGACAGCATTAGTAATGAATCTAAATTAGCAAATAGTTTTATTAAACATCTAGGTGGAATCAATATGTTAGACCTAGAAACACTTGAAAAATATTTTGACTATGAAAAATATGGAGAGCATTTGATTGCAAAGGGAGCTTATATAGCATCAAACAATTATGTGAAGATACAACTATAAGAAATTAATAAGTAAATAGAATAAATAGTAAGGTAAGTTTATAAATGAAACTCAAACTTTATAGACTTACTTTAACTTATATAAGGAGTGTCAATTATGAAAGAATATAAAGTAAAGATACCATTTACAGGGGATATGTTTGTTAATATAAAAGCTAAAAATAAAGAAGATGCTATTAAATTAGCTATTAAAGAAGCATCACTAGAGTATGCTGGAGAATGGTTTACAGATGATGAAAACACACAAGTAGAAGAAATAAATTATAAACTTTGAGAGTGTAAGGTTATGATACATGAATTGCAGATAGCTTCAAAAATACCACTTCAAATAAAAAAATTGAAATGGAATAAAATTGTAGGAAGGCGACAATATGGATTATTTTAAAGATATAAAATCATTAGAAGAGTTAAAAAGTACATTTAAAAAGTTAGCAAAAATACATCATCCAGATATGGGTGGAAATGATGAAGTAATGAAAAAAATTAATAATGAATATGAGTGCTTATTTCCAACATGGAAAAAGAAATCAAAAATTATAACGACTGAAACTGCAAATAGCACAAGATGTGAGTTTTATACTGAATATGGCTGGAAAGGGGAACATTATAGTGATTATTTGTCAATTAAAGATATTGCAAAAATCATTCGTCAATATGTAAAAGAAATATATCCAATTTATAAATTTAGTATTACAACCTCAGATGGTATGTGTTCAACAATAAATGTAAGTTTGATGGAAGCACCTCAAAATATATTTAATGAAGGTTGTGAAAAAGATTATTTACAAATTAGCTATTATAATATAGATAGGAATGAAAAATTAAATGAAATAGGCAAAAGTATTTTAAGCGATGTCTACAATCTCTTAAAGGAATATAATCTTGATGATAGTGATGCTATGATAGATTATTTTGACACTAATTTTTACATGTATTTTAACATTGGGAAATGGGATAAACCCTTTAAAATAGTTAAGAAAATTAACAGAATAAAAAATAGTGTCCAATCAGAAAAATTGGCCATGAAATCAACTCTGATTTCAAAATGTCTATAATTAAAGTAGATGAATATGATTATAATTAACCTAATTTTGGTAAACACGCTTTTAAATAATTTTAACAAGTGTGTTTACCTTCTTTAAATTATGTACTTAACTTTGTACTATTATAAGTAATATTTTGCTTATTATTAAAATTAATATAAATATTACAATCCAAGCTATGAAGCTCTCTTCTTTAGTATCAAATGAGTGTAATATCTCTAATAAACCTTTAAATGTGCGTTTAGTAATTATTACTATATAGCATACCATTAAAGATATTACCACTACTTTTAATATTTCTTCTAATGACATTTATTTCTCCTTACTTATTATTTTATATTATATTATAATATAATGCTGTAAAGTTATAAGGCGGTTTTTCTTTACCATTTCTATGTATTACTATATTATAAATATATCAAGTAAAACTAGTTTATTTTACAAAGAAAACATATTAATATTTAATCTTAATAATTTCTATTAGATGTAAATTTAGAGGTAGAAGTATAAAAATACAATTATACAATCTAGAGATTTAATAAGTTATAGATAATGTCAATAGGAGGATAACTATGAAAGATATTGATATTGATAATATAGTGAAAACTAATGATATAAAAAAACTTACTAGTGAAATTGATACACTTATAAAAGATATGAAACTTGAATCAGGAGAAGAATGCATATATATAGAAATAGAATCTATAGTTTGTTCTGAATATAAGAAAGTATCAATTGAAGATAGTCTTAATAAGTTTTCAAGAAGAATAGAGAATGTCAGCTCTGCGAATCCTATTTTAGTATTATATTTAGAAAAAAGTGAACAATATTTTTTATTAGATGGATTAATAAGAGTATATATATCTTTAAAATTACATAAGAAGCTAATACCTGCTATAGTCATTAAACTTAATAATATTGATACAATGAGAATTATAGAAGCTTCTAATATTATATCTACTGTAATTAATATTGAAAGAAAATATACAGTAAAAGAATCTTGGAATCAGATAAAGTTATTAGAAGAAGATTATGTAATTAGTAATAAATTAATTGAATCTATATATAAAATGAATCCAGGAGATTTAATAAAGCTTAAAGATATCATGTATTCAAATAAAATATATCAAGATATAAGAGATAATGTTATAAATGGAAACTTGACTATAAATAAAGCTTATGAAAAGTTAATAATTAGAAGGAAAAATAAATAATCATAAACATTAAATGGATATTTAACTGTGTTTGAATAAAAATATAAACACAGTTAAATATCCATTTTTTTGAATATTAATATAAAAAATTTCTTATTTAATTATTGATTAAGATTAATAACGTATATTTGGTTGATGATTAATGAAATAACGTATATTTTGGTTGATGATTAATAAAAAACTTGATTTAAACATAACGATATGATATTCTATACTTATAGATAACTAATTATAGGACAAAGGAGGATATATAAATGAAAACAGATGTATATGAACTGGGTTTTAAATTAGGAAAAGCAGGTGTATTTAGTTCAGGTCAGAGAATTCAGATGAATAATTTATTTTTTCAAGAGTGTAATACAGATAAATTATTACACATGATTTTAGAAGGATGTAGGTCACAAAACTTAACTGTATGTGAATCATTAATAGATAACCTATATGATTTGGAAATAAAAAGTAATTTTTTAGTTGGACTACAAAATGGTAGTTTAGACCCCAAAAAATCATAAAAGATTATTACATAATTATAAATAGTAGAATAAAGGAGAGGTTATAAATGGGCGAAGTGTATGAGTTGGGAGTTAAATTAGGTAAGTCAGGTATATTTAATAAAAATCAAATAAATATGATAGTTAATTTATTTTCTAATGATATTTATAAAAATAGATTATTAGAGATGATATTAAAAGCTTGTAATGAAATAAATATAACAGCATGTGATTCATTAATAAATAACTTATATGATTCAGAAATAAAATTTAATTTTCAGGTGGGGTTACTTAATGGTGCTTATAAAGAAAAACCACTCAATAATATTATATCATTAAAAGAAGCTGCTGAACTGCTTGATATGCCTGTCACGACATTCAGAAATTTGGTACAAAAAGGAGATTATAATGATGTAGGCAAAAAAATAAGTTCAATATGGGTTTTTGATAAAGATTTATTACTTCAAAAGTATGATTATAAAAATATGGATTATAAAAAGGGAATAGATGAGTTTTTTAAAAATTATACTGAAAATAACAAAAAAATAATATATGACTTTATAGAGAAATATCATATAGATAGTAAAATTAATCAAGTAGAACTTAATAATAGAGTATTTAATTTTAAATGGGAAGAAGATAAAATTAATGTCATTACATTAAATACAGAATTAATAAATTATAAATATCTTTCTAAAGCAAGTGCTACATATAAAAATACAAATATATTTAAAGATAAAGATTTTTATATAGAAACTTTTAACGATTTACATTTCTTATTAAAGACTTATGATATTGAATTATATATAGATAGTTCTTCTACAGAAAATAACTTTAAAGTATTAACAACATTTTTGTTGCCAACTGAAGAAATTTTAACAGATGAATTTATTTATAAATTTTTAGATGCTATATCTAAATACGAAGATAAGTTTATAAGAGAGATAGAATATCTATCTGAACGTTTTTAAATAAATATATAAAAGGAGCTTTTATAGTGAATGAAAATAGAATGTTTAGAATTATAGATGCAGATAACCTTTATTATATGTTTGAATTTCAATTTATAGACATAAAAGATGATGATATTATTTTAGATGTTTTTGGAGAAAAAGAAAAATTCAAAGAAAGTATGCTTAAGGAAATTACTAAAAAGAAATTTTATTTTTCAGTAAATAAAACAAATAAAATAGTTGATGAAGTTGAAGCATTCAATAGAGAAGAAGCTATAGTAATATATAAAGATAAACATAATACAAAAACAATTAATGGTATAAAAGTCACTAGAGAAAAAAGCAAAAGATATATCAAGTATAAAAATAGAGAAGATGAAGAAATAAAAAAGAAAATAAAACAGATTAAAAGGTCATTAGCAGAAGCAAAAAGAAATCTATAAATTACTTTTCATTTTAAAGGAGGTTTGGATATGTATAGAAGTTTAAATAGTGAAAATGCTAAAGAAATAATGGAAAAAGTAGCTTATCTAAAAGCATGTGAGGAAAATCTAAAAGAATATTCGCTGGATGGCTTATCAGAAGCTTATGATGATTTTTGTAAATATGGAGATAAAGATATAGATAAATTTATTAAAGCTTATAATGATTTTATATATATTGAAGATGAAAATAAAGCTGATTATTTAGTTATATTAAGATTTGCACAAGATTTATCTGACGCTTGTGATATTCGTGATTATTTCACTTCAAGGAATAAAGATAGTAAATTAGATGGAAGATGGCTTTCTATTAAAGAAATAGCTGAATATCTAAAAAAAGATTATTATATCTATATAGTAAAATATATAAATAAAAGAATAGAAAAAGAGATAGAGTCTATTGATGAATTAAGAGAAGTTTGTAATAAAATTATTTAATTATACTGATAAAATAATTTCTGAACTGATATAATATACACAATAAATTATATTGAAAGGGTGAATGTAATGAATGACAAAGAATTCAGTATCAGTTTTAAATGCTCAATATCTTTATCTTTTTTTGAAAGTATTTGCTATTTAATTATTGTATCTATAGTATATTTAGGTTTGTCTATTTTATTTAATCATAGAATAGAGTCAATTCCTGAAAGTGTATTAGGTATAATAACTGGATTTGTAATATTTAATTTCATTAAAAACTTTATTGAAAATAAAAGAAGCGATAAAAATAAATAAGCTAAAGACCTCTTAATATAATTTAATTATTAAGAGGTCTTTAACTTTTATATCTAATATAGATTGTTTATTTTTTAATAAGATTCTTTCTTCTCAATATATTTAAGCAAGCTTTACAAGTCACTTTTTGATTATATTTATTTCCATCTATACTATAAGCTTCAGCTAGAACTCTATATCCTTTTAATTTACTCTTTGAATTTTTATCACTGTTGCAAAGTAAATCTTTACTATTCCTTTTCAATCTACCTTCAACAAAAGGTTCTAATAACTCAATATGAACGACTGATTTACTATATGTCCCATCCCCCATCGAAGAAGTGTTAAGACCTGAATCAACCATACAATGAACTGGTCGCCAAGGTACATTTAAAAGGATTTTTTTATTAAATTCAATTGCTTCTTTTCTATTTAATATACTTTTTTCTAATTCTATTTTTTTCTTATATTTTTCGTCTTTTAATTGTTCTAAAATTTTAGCTTTTTTTAATTTTTTAATTTTCTCATATTCTGTAATACTCATTCCATAGAAAAAACCATTTTTTTCAACAATAGCTATAGTATCATTTTCATTAAGATAACTAATATCATTAGAATTTATTATATCTAGGTCTGAAAAAGATGTTATTACTTTATTATCTTTAAGTTTACCAACTACATAGCCATTTTTATGTATTTCAGATAGTATAGAATCTAAAAAATTAAAATTAAAATATTTGCTACTTAGTTTAAACATAAACACCTCCAAATTTACCATTAAATTAATTTATCTTATAAAAGATATGTTTTTAAATATTATATATATAGTGTTTAAAAATATGTTTATATATAAATAAAGATAATAATGCTATAGATTAATTATTAAGGAGTAATATTATGAAGATTTACAATGAAAAAAATGTACTAGATGCTTCTATAGAACGTCTAACATATATATTTAATAATTTTGACAATATATATTTTAGTGTAAGTGGAGGTAAAGATAGTTCTGTTATGGTTCAATTAGCAAATATGATAGCAAAAGAAATGAATAGAAAATTTGATGTACTACACATAGATTTAGAAGCTTGGTATAAGGCAACTGATGAACACTTAAAAGAATTAAAAAAATTATCTCAAATAGAACATTTTTATCATGTTTGCTTAGAATTTACAGAAGATAATGCAGTTAGTCAATTTGAACCTACATGGATAACTTGGGATGAAAATTGTAAAAGTAAATGGATTAGGAAAATGCCAAGAGGTAAGGATGTAATAAATATTAAAAATAATGTATTTGATTTTTATGAACGAGGTATGATATTCGAAGATTTTATAGTTGACTTTGCTAAATGGTATAGAGATAAAAATGATGGACCTGTGGCTTGTGGAGTTGCTATTAGAAGCCAAGAAAGTTTAAATCGTTATAGAACTATTGCGAGTACAAATAAAATCACTTATAAGGGCTTACAATGGACAACAAAAATAGATTTAGATATATATAATTTTTATCCTATTTATGATTACTGTACTGAAGATATTTGGGGAGTGGTTGCTAAATATGATTTAAAATTTAATCAAATATATGAAATGATGTATAAAAATGGTGTCAGTATTCATCAGCAAAGACTTTGTCAGCCATTTGGTTTTGACCAACGAGTCGGTCTTGACCAATTTAAATCAATTGAGCCAGATACTTGGGAAAAATTATTAAATAGAGTTAGTGGAGTAAACATGGGATGTATATACTGTAGAACAGAATTATTAGGCCATATAAAAACATCTAAACCTAGCCATATGAGTTGGGAAGAATACACTATATTTTTATTAGAAAGTATAGGTATATATGCTCCTGAAGTAATGGAGCACTATATTGAAAAGATTAAAAGAGTAATATGGTGGCATAAAGAAAAGTGCAAAACAGAATTAACTGATGATATGGAACATGGTAATGATAATGATTGGTGTTCTTGGAAAGAAATTGCAAGAGCTATAGAAAAAAATGATTTTTGGATGAAACGATTATCTTTTGGAGAAACAAAATCAGGATATGAAAAATTAAAAAAAATTAGAGATAAATATATTAACTATTTTGGAGTTGGTGAAATAAATAAAAGCTTAGAAAAATATGAAAATAAATTTAAATCAAAGGATGATTAGAATTATGATATATAAAGTATTTAAAAATAATTATAATAGAAAAGAATTTTACTCATTAGTTGGTAAGTATTTTGCTGAAAAAAAATATAAATCAAAACTTAAATATCTGTCAAATGAAGATAATTATATTTGGATAATAGCAATTGAAAACAATGAGGCCGTTGGATTTACTGTATTTGAAGAAAAAAAGAATCTTATTATATTTGACTACACGTATTCAGAAATAGCAGCAATAGAAAAAGAACTCTTAAAGAGACGTTTTTATCTAATAAAAGATATTAACAAAGCTATTAAAGTAGACTTATTAAAAAAGGATTGTGATATTAAATATTGGCTAGAGAAAGGTTTTATAATAACTAGAGAAAGTAAAAACTATATTTTTTTAAGAAGAGAGGCGAGAAAAAGTGATAGATAAGTTGATAGAAGAATTGAAGAAAGAAATATCAAAGTTACCTTTCGATGAAAAGGTGGATGCCCTTAATAAAGTTAAACTATCTTTACATGATATATCTCCATTTAAAGAACAGCCTGTTGATTCTGTTCTTTGGTTTAAAAGTGAAAATATAGAAGCAAATAGTTATAATCCTAATCGAGTAGCTACTCCTGAAATGAAGCTTTTACATGAATCAATAAAGGCAGATGGATATACTCAACCAATTGTTGGATATGAATATAATAAAAATAAGATTGAAATTGTAGATGGTTATCATCGAAATAGAGTTGGTAAAGAATATAAGGATATAAATGAAAAAGTGCATAATTATTTGCCTGTAGCAATAATAGATAAACCTATTGAAGAAAGAATGACAAGTACAATAAGACATAATAGAGCACGAGGTCAACATACTATTTTTGGATTAAGTAATATGGTATTAGAGTTGACAAAAGCTGGATGGAGTGATGAAAGAATTTGTAAAGCTTTTGGAATGGAACCTGAAGAGGTTCTAAAGTTAAAACAATTTACAGGCTTAAAGGATGCCTTTATCAATCATGAATTTAGTCCCTCATGGGAAGCATTACTTGATAAAACTAAACACTTGGAAGAAGATGGTGAATAATTGGAGCTTGAAAAATTATCAAATGAGGAATTAATTTCTTTGGTAGAAGAGATAAAAAAAATAATTTATAAGAGAAAAAAAGAAATAGAAAGAATAGAAAACACTATTGAAGAAATACAAGGTAACTATAAGTTTGAGTTTAATGCTAAAAGAAAAGATAAAAGACCATATGTAGCAAAACTTATATATAAATATAAAACTGCTACATTAGATTGGAAATTTGAATATTTGCCTTTTTCAAAGATAGATGGTTTTTTTGTAGTTAGAGGCATATATTATGCTAAGGAAAATGATATATTAGATATATTACACTCAGACAAAAGAAGAATTTACATTATAAAAGATGGAGATTTGCTTGAATTATTTGACCCAGATGAATCAAATGGTTCAAATAATCTTTTAACAGTTAAACAAGCCTTAAAAGGAGATTTTGATTATAATAATTTGATTGAATTTGTTACAGGGGAAATAGATGAAGAGAGTGTTTTAGATGAACTTAAAGACTGAATTATATGAACATCAACAAATAGCTTTTAATAAATTAAAAGATATAAAAGCTTGTGCCTTATTTATGGACACAGGAACAGGTAAAACAAGAACCGCACTTGAATTTGCTAATTACAGATTAGAAAAAAATAAAATAGATACAGTTTTTTGGATATGTCCTGTATCAACTAAAGAAAATCTTATTAAAGATATTATAAAACATTCTAATTATAGTGTAGAAGATATTGAACATTATAAAAATCAATTTATTTGTATTATTGGAATAGAAACAATATCTTCGTCTAAGAAATATTATTCAAAATTACTTAATTTAGTACATAAGTCAAGTATGATAGTTCTTGATGAAAGTCATTTCATAAAAAATTATAAAGCAAAAAGAAGTGAAAGAATATTAAGTATGCAAAATAATATTGAATATAGAATTATAATGACAGGTACTCCAATTACACAAGGAATTTGGGATTTATATACCCAAATGTATTTTCTTCATCCAAAGATTTTAGGGTATAATTCTTTTTATTCCTTTGCAAAAAATCATCTTGAATATAGTAAGCACTATCCAGGGCTAATTTTAAGAGCTCACAATATAGATTACCTCACAAAAAAGATAAATCCTTATGTTTATCAAATTAAAAAGGATGAATGTTTAGATTTACCAGAAAAAAATTATCAAGTAAGGTATTTGTGTATGAGTAATGAACATCAAACTTTTTATAATTATGTAAGAGATACTATGTTTAACCAAATAGATTTTGAAAATTTACAAAGTGTTGATATTTTTAGAATGATTGGTTATTTACATAGGGTAGCAAGTGGATATATTGATACAGATTTTTTTACTAATGATTATGATTTTAGTAAAAAAAAGAATAAAAAAATTAAATTTTCATATAAGAATCATGATAGAGTTAAGGTCTTACATGAAATACTAGAAAGTATAGATTTAAATAAGAATAAGTGTATTATTTGGCATAAATATAATAGTGATTTAAAATTTATTGAAGAGGAATTAAAGGATTTAAAGTATAGTAAATTAAATGGATGTTTAAGTTATAAGGAGAAGTCAATTCAATTAAATAGATTTATTTATGGAGACAATAATATCCTTATAGCGAACATAGGTACTGGTTCAACTGGTCTAAATTTACAAGTAGCTAATTATATGATTTATTATAATAATACATTTGATTATGCAAAAAGGTATCAAAGTGAAGATAGGATATATAGACTTGGCCAAAGTAAAAATTGTCATATAATAGATATCATAGCTAACAATACAATTGATGTAAGAATAAAAGAAAGTCTAGATAGAAAAGAAAGCTTATCAGCATCAATCAAAAAGGCTATAGACAAAGTAAAAGATAATAAAGAAGAGATTCAAAAATTCAAAGAAAAGTTTTTAAATATTATTTAGCTTTTCTCTAGGTAAAACATTAAGAAGCTTATACTATTATTACATACGCTTCTTAATGTTTTATTATTTAATTATTTTGTGTTAAGATTCTAAAAAACTCTTTTTCTTGTTCTGAATGTAATCTATTCTCTAAATCTGTAAAAGGTTTTGCATATTCTAGTCCAAAACGCAAATTATTTAAACCTGATACACTTATATCTTTTGAAAGTTGTAAACATTCGTTTAATAATTCTTCATCATCTTTTAGATATTTTTTTACATTATTTATAAGTGTATTTATTCCTTGCATATATGTACAATACATTTTATTATCTGTTAGAATCATATCTAAATCTCTATGTGTTTTAAACATCTTTGTTTTTTCTTCTTCTGCCCTGTCTTTAAAATGCAACTGTAGATTAACCAATCTCTTTATTAAATTTATATAATTATTGTATTCTTCTAGAGTTATCTTTTGCCCATATTTACTTTCAAGAGCTTCTTCATCGAAAATCCATGTATTTCCTTTCTTTATACAATCTTCATTTATTATAAAAAATCCTTTATTAATTAACATCCTGAAATTAGCTTCTGTTTTATTATATTTTTTTGCTGCCTCTGATATAGATAAAAGTTTTTCAAATTTTGCATTCATTTTTTATCCTCCTAATTTTTAATTCTATGTATATAGATTAACATAAATTTACGAAAACGTAAATAGATATTATAAAATTATATATAAAAAATATAATTATTGATTTAAAAAATATAAAAATATATAATAAAAATAAAAAAATAGATAATATATATAAAAAATGATTGACTTAAGAACAGGAAAATAATATTATTTAAGTATAAAGAAGTTTGATTGTTGAGGAGGATATAAATGTGATTTACAATTTCAATATAAAAAACGGAAATAAATGCACAGTACATTTAGAAATAAATAAACAAAAACTAGAGATTCTAAAATTAGAAATTGATGATAAGGTCGTAAAAGATACAAATGAAAAAGATGTATATTTTAAATATATATATAATGATATTAATAAAGAAAATAGGTTATATATAGTGGCAGAAAAACTTGTAGCTAGGAATATATCAAGGCTTCTAAAAATTCAACAGAGCTATAGTGTAAATATACTTGTACCTAAAGAACTAGAGAAGGAATATTTAATACATATAATTTAACCTTCACAAAACTAAAGAATTTAGGAGAATTATACTATTATGAATGAAAATGCATATATAACAATTGGTAAGGAATTAAAGAGAGAATTAAATGAAAAGAATTTATTTAGATTTTGCAATGACATTATAGTATGTCTTTCTAGAAAAGATATAAAAAAAGCTCATGATATCATAAATAATTGTTTAAAAGCTAATAACATAATACTTGAAAAAGATATTTTTGAAAATACTTTAGATTTGGATAGTGAAAATTATAACATTAGTTTGATATTACAAGAATTAATGCAATGTGATGAGTATAATTCAAAAGATAGCTTTCTAAAAGTTGGTGAGAAGCTTAAGAATAAAGTATCTAAAGAAGACTGCTTTTATGTCTCTAATGAACTCATAACACATCTTTTATGTGAAGATAAGGAACTGGTTTTTTATACTATGATAAAATGGCTATCTAAGTATGATATTAGTATACCTAATCAATTTATAAAAAAGATATTAAAAAGCTCCATATCTAAATTAAATAATCATATAGGTTATATTATTCAAGGGCTTATGCAAGAAAATAATTATGATGCTGAAAATGTATATAAAGATATTGGAAAAAAACTAAGAACAAAGTTATATGAAATAGATGAAAAAGAATGTTTTAGAGTTTCAAGAAGGATTATAAATGCTCTTTCCTATGGAAATATAGACTTTGTTTTTTATAATATTATGAGTTATTTATCCTCTTGTGAGATTTCTATTCCAGATGGATTTGTAAAAAAACTTTTAAATACAGAAAGAAGAACTTTGAATAATAATATGAGTTATATAATACAAGAGCTTCTTCAAGATAATAACTATATAGATAATGATAAATATAGTACTTTTTTAAATAGCTTGAAATGTAAACTTAGTGAAGAAGAATGCTTTAAATTCTCAAAAGATACTATAGAATCTCTCTCATACAATGATAAAGATGGTCTTTTTTATACTATAATAAGTTATTTATCAATTTATGAAATTAATGTTCCTAAAGGATTTGTAGAAAGATTATTAAGAGACTCCATACGAAATTTAAATACTTTAGTAGGGTATATAATACAAGAATTAATTCAAGATACAAGTAACTATACTAATGTATCAATTGGTGAAAATTTAAAAGAGAAATTAGATATGAAAGAATGCAAACATCTAGTAAATGAGATGGAATACTATATCGCAAGGAATAGCAGAGAGAATATTTTTTATACTATAATAAATTATTTATCAATTTATAAGATACATATATCAAATAATCTAATAAAGAATATTTTATCTGGTTCAACATTTGAAATAGAATCCATTGTAAAAATTCTTAATAAATAGGAAGATTTTAACATGAACAATATGACTGCTAACAAACTTTTAAAACTTATAAGTTACTCTAAAGATTGTAATTGGAATTTTCTAGAATCTATTTCAATTAATGAATTTAAAGAATTTATAATTATGATTGAAAAGATAAATCTAAATAATATAGACAAATATAATAAAAATAAAATTGATTTAGCTAGAGTACTGAATGTTATATATGATTATGATAATTTTATTAATTGGTGTAATTCAAATAAAGATTATAATACATGGGATAAACATGGTCTTTTTGATAAAGAAAATTATAAATGTGTGGTAAAGAGACATATTAAAGAATTAATATCTAATTCTAAAGAATACTTTGAATTTTGTAGAGTAGATATTATAAAAAAGTTAGAAGAAATATTAATGTAGTAAAACTAGATTTGAAAACTTAAAATAAAGAATATAAATTAAATTACTTTGAATGTTTACAATACAAATTGTAAAATATAAAAAACTTAAATAAAGAATATAAAAAAATAATAGGGGTTGATGGTATGCAAGGTAAAGTTATCAATTATAAAAAAGTAAATAAGATGCATGGTAGAAATCAGATTCTATTCAAAGTTCTCCGAAAAATATGTAATGAGGTAATTAATCTTATATTGATAAGTAGTTGTTTTCTAATATGTTTATTTGTGAGTGTTGTTATATACTCTATATTTAAAATAATTATTATGATGATTTAATCATAAAAAAGGTCTAGTTTAAATAACTAGACTTTTTTTATTGTATATATTTATAGATATATATAGATATATACAAGTATAAATATATATTACTAATATATATTTATTTAAATTTAATAATAAATGCAAATATATATTACTAAATATAATTACTAAAATAATAAATATTATTGCATATAAAAATAAATAAAGGAGATTAAAATTATGGCAAAACATAAGAAAAAAAAATCTAGTATAAGCAAAAAAACAGTGAAAAAAGATAACAGAAAAAATAAAAAAGAAAGTTATAATAAAAAAAATGAAGAAGATTTACTAAAACTATATATAAACTTTTCTGTAGCAATAATATTTATTTATAGCTTCTGTAAGAGCTTTGAGTGTCTATATAATACTATTATGACAAAATAATGTTTAAACTCATTATAGGCGATTTATATTTTAATAATAAAAATAATTGGTAGGTGATAATACATATATGTTAAATGATTTTGATAAAGAAAATAAAATAAGGTATATATACTATAGTAATTTTACAATGAAAGATATTTTAAACTTATACAAATTTATTAATATGAATATATATAATAAAAAACATTTAATAGAAATAAATAAACAGATATTATACATTTATTTTTCCAAAACCCATAAATATAGAAATATCATGTCAAATGAACATTTATATATTTTAACTGAAAAGAAGCTCTTTAATAGTATAGATAACATCGTGTCAGACATAAATTTAAATATAGTATATTTGAATAGCTTAAATAAACATGATTGCTTAGATGAATTAGATACTCTATATAATATAAACTTTGTAGAATCTGGACATTTCTATCAAGAGTTTAATTCAAAGAATAAGATTAATAAAAATAATTCTAAATTAAAAGTTATTTATATGTGTTTTATGTTTATTATAACAACTCTTATAGTTATCAATCTAAATAGTATCAAGTCTACACTTGATGAATTTGTACCTGTTAAAGATGTTAAAGTATCTGAGAATGATAAAAGTAATCTTGGTAGTAACTACAAAAAAGAAGAGTTGTCTTTAAGAGAAGCTATTAATTCTTTACCTGAAGAAAAAAAACTAGATGATAACAAAGAATATAAGGAATATACAAATAAATATTTGAGTCTAAAGGTTAAATACCCAGCTACTTGGGAAGTAAAAGAAAACATAGCTACTATACAAAATTTAGTAAGGGAATCCAAAAATAATCATATATTTGATTTGGCATATGATAAAGCTAAATTGGCAGGTATATTGGTAGAGTTTATAGCTAATGACCCTTTTGAAACTAGAGTAAGTTTAGGTGTATCTCCACTTGAATCAAATGTTCCTATACAAAGCCTAGCATCTATTTTAGATAAAAATATTGTAAAACAAATAGATAAGCAAATACGAATAAATATAGAGGCTGATGGAAATAAAATAATATCTAACAAAGGAACTGATATAAAAAAAATAGATGAAAATGAAGTAATAGTAAGTGAATATGTATTTAAAAATACTAAAAAGGAAAATACAGAGACATCTGTAATACAAGTTATTTGTCCCAATGGACTTAATAATATAATTTTAACAGCAGTATCTAAACAAGGCGAAAATTCTATAGATAAATATAATATATTAACACAAATGTTAAAAACTTTGGGTGTGTATGATATAAACAAAGAATTGATTGAGGTAGGATAAAATGAATGGTATGAAAACATATATAGAATATATTAAAAATATATTAGAAGAAGTTGATGAATATGAACCACCTGTAAATATTCTTAATTCAATGGATGTGAATTCTCTCTATTCGATTGTCAAAGATATTGATATGTTGATGCAAATATCAAGTTACAAAGTGGCAAAAGAAGATAGGTTCATAAAAAGTGAAAATTATTTATGTAAAAATATATTGTCAAATCTAGAAGTAGTTTTAATGAGCAATGTAGATGAATATAAAAAAGAAAACATAAAAAAATATTGTGGATTTTTATTAGATGAAGACTATAAAATTAATTCTGCTGATTTTAAATGTAATTTTGGACCTGAAGTGGAAAGTGATGATATTTATATAAATAAATTACCAAAATATTTAGTAGATGATAATTTAGATATATCCAATAATAACTCTAATCAAACAAATCATATACATAATATTGATGAAAAAATGGCTTCTACTATAAAAATATTAACAAATAAATTTAATTTAAATAAGAAATAGAGGGATATATAATGAAAAAATCGCAAGGTATAATCATAAGTATTATATTACTACTTATTACTATAGGTATATATTTTTTATCCAATAATATAAATAAAAAAGAAGTTCCTAATGAAAATAAAAATAAAATAGAAGTGAAAAAAACACAACCTCAAGATGATACTGATATCAATATAAATAAAGAAAATAAAACATCAAATAAAAACGAAATAGATAGCAATAATATAGAAGAACCTTTGGTTCAAACTTCATCAATAAAAGAGGTATCAAATGATATATTACAATATTTTAATGCTCCTAAAACAGAAATTATGATTGTTTCAAAGAAAAAAGTAATGTTAGCAGATTTAGATAAAAGTAGTAAAAGTGGAAAACAAATATTATTTGCACTTGAACTTTTAAATTCAGATAATGAAACAATATCATTATATGTCAACCAAAATATATATAATACTATATCTATAGGTAATAAATTAAATGTCTTATATAGTATATATA
>NZ_JAGWCT010000086.1:0-16907 GCF_020657815.1 Clostridioides sp. ZZV15-6597
AGCTATACCATATTTCTATCATAAAGAGTTCATCTAATTTTATTTCCATTCAAATTCTTTTTAAATTAAAAATTAGTTATACTACATAAATTTCCATCGAAAATATTTGCGTTTCTGTTTTTTTATTTTAACAAACTTCGCTTTTAATTTTTTAATTAAATTCATAAATTTTATTTTTTATAAATTTCATCTAAAATTTACCTCTTTGTATTTTAGATTTTAAATACATTCTATAAAATCATGCGGTGTTTTTATACCTATCCCATATAAAATTCCTTAAAATCCATTTAAATGTGTAATTAGATGCTTGGGTTATAAATGCGCCTAAAAAGTTAACTATATTTATATTATGTAAACTTAAATGGATTTTGAAAGCTTCATTTATATTTTTAAATAGTCAAGATAAACTTACAATTATTTTCGTAGTGATTTATATTAATATTATGAATATTTATTTTATATTCATAATATTAATATAAAATATAAAGGGGGTTTAGTTACGGAAAAAATAATGAATTTTTTTAAAGAAAATCCAATCTTCTACTTTGCTACAGTTGAAGATAATAAACCAAGAGTCAGACCATTTGGATTCCTTTATAATTATTGGATTTTTACATAAAAAATACTAGATATAAATTTATGATTTATATCTAGTATTTTTATTTGTCGCCTATTACTTTCATCTATCAAAAACAATTGTTTTCCATATTGCAAAAAATTCTCTTGTATAATATGTCGGAACAAATGAAAGCTTTGACTTACTAGCGTAAAAAGCAATATTTTTATATTCATTTCTAGATGCTAGTATTTTACTTCTAAGAACATGAAAATCAGTTGTTACAATTTTTACTTTTATATCTTTTATTCTTTTTCTACTATGCTCTTCTATCTTTAGCTTTGAATATTTAAAGTTTTCATAAGTATTTGTAGATTTATCTTCTTCTATTATTCTATTGTTATCTATACCATTTTTAACAAGATAATCCTTCATAGCTTTTGCCTCAGTTATATTTTCTCCATTACCCTTACCACCTGATACTACTACATAGCACTCATTATTAACTTTTAAATATTTTAAAGCAGTGTTTAACCTTCCCTTTAATGTAGTACTTGGCGTAGTCTTTTTTACAGAAGCTCCTAAAATCAAAAGATAATCACTTTTTGTCTCAAAACTATTTTTAGGATAAAAGATTATTAAGCTTTCAGTAATTATGAATACTATTAAGAAAACACTAATTAGTATTTTTAGCACTTTATAAAAAACCTTCTTTTCTTTAATTTTCTTTTTTAAGATTTGATAAACAATTAATAGCGTTCCTATAACTAAGAAAAATCCACTAAATGAAATACCACCAAAAACTATTTTAAGATAGAAATAGTAAATTATAAATATTAAACCCAATATTAAATTAATCATATTTCCATAATCCTTTTTATTTGTTTTTATTTTTATATAAAGAAATATCTATGCACTCTATAAGACAGTTATATTCTCCATCTATCCAATTAATCCAACTTGCCATCGATACATTTTCTCCAAATATATTTGTCTCCGTTTTAAATTTTGAATCTTTATTTTCTTTTAATCCATTAATCGGACAATTATTACAAGGAATATTAGATTTTAATAACGACTTATAACATTTATCTCCTATTTTTATTTCTAAACCTAAACTTGAGACCTTGTTATTAACAAAAAGAAGTTCATAAGTATTCGTATTTACTATATATATACAATTATCAATAGAATCAAGAACTTCTTTTAGTGATAGATTAGAATCTTCATATTCAATTTCCTCTTTAAGATTTTCTTCTTTCACGCTATCATTACTTATATTAGTTTCGAGTTTATTTTCACATATGCAATCATTATAAAGTGCATACTTATCTTTCCCTTTACTCTTTGCATAGTAAAGTGCCATGTCTGCTTTTTGATAAAGCTCTTCAAATACAGTTCCATGTTCTGGTACAAATGAAATTCCAACTGTACCAGATATCTTATACGTTTTTTTATTTTCAGTATAAGAATTTCTAAATATATTACATATTTTATCTGCTTTACTTTTAGCATTTTCAAAAGATTGTATATTCTTTAAGAATACTATAAACTCATCACCACCAATACGCCCCACTATATCATCTCTTCTAAATATAGGCTTTAATTGTTTAGAAACTTCATACAGAACTTTATCTCCAAAAACATGTCCTAAATTATCATTTATTGATTTAAAATTATCTATATCAATAATAAAGAAAGCATGAATCCCCGAATTTGATTCTTCTGAATTTAGAAAATCTTTAATAAGATTTTCTGTAGTACCTTTATTATATAATCCCGTCAAAGTATCTCTTTCAGCTTTTAATTTTAATTTGATTTCTTCATTTTTCTGTTCGTCGATGTCTTTAATATAAGCAAGTGCTTTTATATCATTCGTAATAGAATCTTTTATTAAATGCATTGTACAAAGCACCCAAATCATTTTATCATCTTGATTCATTCTTCTATATTCTAACTTTATTTCACTTATATTATTTTTATAGGCTTCTAATAAATGTTTACATAAAAATGTATTTAAAAATACTTCTTTATCATCTTTATGAATAACAGTCTCTGATATAGACTTCACAATTTCAGAGTAGTCATTACTTGGTTTAATTCCAAATTGTTGATACCAATTTTCATTTCCCATTATAAAAATATCCTTTGATACATTTATTTCATAGGTTATTATCGCTTCTGATAATATAGCAGAATGATATTTGTCTGCTTGATTATATCTTATTTCTGCTTCTTTTTGTTCACTTATATCTTCTTGTATCCCAATAGCTCTTATAGGTTTACCATCTTCATCAAAAATAGTAGTTAGTGTAATTTTGTTCCATATGTAGCCTTCATCTGGAACTCTTATTTTGACAACACAACTTGCAGTTTTTTCTCCATTTATTATCTTCTCATACATTTTTATAAAATCTTCACTAAAATCTTTATAAATAATTCCCGCTTCAACTAAAGAGTAAGGAACATTTTCATTTATTTTATCAATATTATAATTTTCCATGCTCTTATTAGTATTTACAAGCGATTTTGTATTTATATCATACTCAAATATAATATTTGATGTTTGATTTAATGCAATTCTAAATCTTTCTTCATTAATTTTGAGTTTTTGTTCTGCATTTTTTAAATCAGTTATATCAGTTAAAATCCAAATTCCTTTTTTACTACCATCGCTATCAGTAATGAGCCTTCCTTTGAGAGAAACCCATATAATATTACCATTGCGTTTTTTTATTCTATGTTCACCTACAGCAATATTTCCAATAATCAACTGATGCCTTATATTTTCAAGAATCTTTTTTCTATCATCATAAAAAACAAGATTACATGATTTATATTGAAGTTCCTCTTCTAACTGTTTACGTGTATATCCAATCATTGATAGATAACCAGAGTTAGCATATTGTATAGTAAAATCCTCATCAAATTCTGTTATAAGTATTCCACCTAATATATTTTCTGATACCATTTCAAGTTCTAAATTCTTTTGTTCCATCTCTTTTTCTAATTGTTTTGTTTTAGTAATGTCTACTGTAACACAACAAAGATATTTTTTACCATCAGGTTCTACTATAAGTTCCCCCTTATCAGCTATCCATACTGTATCACCACTTTTAGTTATAACTCTGTATTCCAATTCAATGGTTTTATTTTTATAGAGTTGTTCAGAAATTTCTTTTTTTACTCTTTCAACATCATCTTTGTGTATTATTTTATAAAAACTATTATTAAATAGTGTTTTTATTTCTTCTCTTGTATAACCAAATAAATCAACAAATCCATCACTTAAAAATTCAAACTCACATTTTTCATCAACAGTACATTTTTGAACTCCTCCAGGAATGCTATTTGTAATAGATGATATTTCCTTATTAGCTTTTAGAATATGCTTTTGCGATTTATTATTTTTATAAAAGATATATATTATTAGTACAATAAATAATAAGAACACTTTACAAATTAAAGAAAATGCTAATTGATTTATTTTATCAATATTTTTTCTTACAGTGTATTGTGGTATTACTGAAAGGACATACCAGTCATTTACACCTATTGGTGTATATGTTGCATAACGTTCTTTACCTTTATATTTATATGAAATAAAGCCACTCTTTTTATGTTTTGTATCTTCATATACTTTTTTATAGCTATAACCAGTATCAAAAGAAGCTTCCTTGAATATATCATATATATTACTACTTGCTCCAACTATAGCATTTGTATGTGAAGATTTCAAAACAAATTGTCCACTAGATTCAAATATATCTATATATCCTTCACTATTGAAACTTGTTATATCAATAAATTCAGCTAACTTGTCATTATAGTATGAACCATATAAAACACCAATAACTTTATTGTTTTTATATACAGGTGTAGCTATAACAAAAGTATCCTTCCCATCAATAGGAGATTTTACTACTTCAGATATATTACTATCTCCACTAATTGCTTTCTTAAAATATTTATAATTTGATATATCAACAACTTTTCCATCGCTAGTATGACTTCTTCCATCAGGAGAAGCAATAGAAATTCTTTGAAAATCAGATTCCTTTGATATTTTAGCCAACAATGGAATTATCTCAGGATTATCTATAGTATCAAAATATGAAACCATATTCGCTACACTCTTAACAAATGATAATGAACTGTCTAGTTTTATTTTTATGGCATTAGAGCTCTGTAAAGATATTTCTTTTAAATTAACTCTATTGTTTTCTTCTTCTTGAACATTAGTTTTAAATGCAAAATCAGAAAAAGAAATTATTGTGAATAAAAATATTAAAATAATACTCATTGCGCTTTTTAACGATTTTGCTCTTATCACTTACTTACCACCTCCAAATTAAAATTCATTGACCTATATTTTATAGACTAATTTTTCAAATTCTTTAACTGGTAATGGTTTTGAAAAATAATAACCCTGAATAATATCACAATTTGCTTTTCTTAACATTTCTACCTGACTTTTAGTTTCAATTCCTTCAGCAACTACTCTTATTCCCAATTGCTTAATAAGCGAAACTATACTTTTTATGACAATTTGATTTTTATCAATATTCTTATCATCAATAAAAAATCCTCTATCTAGTTTAATTACGTTTAAAGGTATATTTTTAAGCATATTCACAGAAGAATATCCTGACCCAAAATCATCCATCGAAAGTATAAATCCAATATCTTGTAGACTTCTACTTACCTCAAACAGAGTATCCGTATCTCCAAACATACTAGATTCAGTAATTTCAATTTCTATTAAACTATATGGTATTTTATATTTATCACATATATTAACTATTTTTGTAATAAAATCTTTTTTAAAAAAATCAACTCTTGAAAAGTTTACAGATATAGGTAAAGGTGAAATACCTTTATCAAATAAAGTTCTAATTTCTTTACAAGCTTGTTCTAATATGTACATATCAATTTTTGTAATAAACCCATTCTTTTCAAATATAGGAATAAAATCACTTGGATATATAAATTCTTTTTCTGTATATTGCCATCTAACTAGTGCCTCACTTCCACAGAATTTCTCTGATTTAATATTGTATTTTGGTTGTAAATACATTATGAATTGATTATTTTCAAGTGCATATTCCATCTTTTTTTCTATTTTATCTTCAAGTAATAACTTATCTCTTAGCTCGTCATTAAAAAAAGCAAAATTTATATCTCTATTATTTTTTATTGATAATTTAGCAAGTGAAGCTCTATCACTATATGCACTTATAGATAAGCTCTTATCCTTAATTTCATATATTCCAAAAGATAAGTTTACAAAATCATTATTGATAATGATTTTTTTAATAACATTTATTATATCTTCTCTTGTGTCATACGATAACAACATATTAAAATTATCAGAACTCACACGAGCAAAAGTTTCATTATTATGAGTTATACTATCTAATGTATCCGCAATATCTTTTAAAATTGAGTTTCCTTTTTTATGACCATATATATCATTAATTGCTTTGAATTTATCAATATCAAATATAACCATTGCATGTTTATCATTTTGTGATGCTTTCTTTAGCAGATTTCTAACATCTAACTCAAATTTTCGCCAGTTTGAATAACCAGTTACAAAATCTGTATATGCCATTTTTTCTATAGTTTTTTGACTCTTTGCTTTTGAATATAATATGTACAGTATAACACCTAAAAACAAAAATGAAAGTATAATCCATCCAATAATTGTAATTATCATTAAATTATTTAGTTTTTTAGATACGACCATCTTTGGAACGACTGATATTATAAACCAATCATTTATTCCTAAAGAAGTATATGCCATATAAAATTCTTTTCCTGATTCTTTAGCCTCTACTACGCCTTTATCTGATATTTTCATATTTTTAAAAGTAAATATTTTTTTAAAATTAACTTGTGAAAGATTTGTAATATTTGAATTTGAATTTTTATGATAAGATGGAATGATTATTTCACCATTACTATCACATATAAGCGAAAAACCTTCACCATTAAAGGTTGAAATAGACAAAAATTCAGATACAAACTCAACATCATAATCAGCTGCAATAACAGCAACAATTTTACCATTATTGTATAATGGGACTGCATATGTTTTAGTCAATTTTCCAGTATCTTTATCTATTAGGGGCTTTGATATATTAGCTGTACCTTTAATGGCCAACTTAAAATAATCCCTATCTGAAAAATCTGTTCCAAAAATACCTTTAGCATAACCTTTACCATTCGGTAAAATCATACCAATGTTATTATAGTTGCTATTTTTATTATATGATTCCAAAATTTTCAAAGTTTCTTCTAAATCAAAATTATCTTCTATTTCTAAAAGCTTAGAAATATTTTCCAATTCGTTTAAATTACTTTTTAATTTACTATTAATTGCAATTTTACTCTCTTCACTAATTTCTGACAAGTAATTTTTTGTTTCATATTCAAGTACATCATCCATATTACTTATATAAAAAAACGCAAATACACTAAAAAAGAATACTACTATAAATGATATTAATATACTTTTTAATATTTGCCTACTGTATTTCAAGTGGCTACACCTCACCCTCTCAATTAGTTATATTTAGTTGATTCACTTTATTTTACTATTAAAAACTCTTTTTTACAATTGAGTTTCATAAATTGTTAATAAAGAACAAGTTAAATAAATATATTACTTATGGAATAATAAATTTAAAGGGTATAAATACAACAATAACATATTTAATCATATTAGTCTTATAGTTACTAATGTAATTAAATATGCTATTTTTTATATTTATACCCTTTAAATTTATATAGCTTATATGAAGGTTTCTATTTTTCTAAATGTTCTCTTCTTATTGAAGATGTTTTAAAATATTCAACTAGTTTATTTTTATCGTTATTAAAGATAGCCTCTTTTATTAAATTTACTTCTATCTCAAAATTTTCTATAGATTTTAATAAATTATCTCTGTTTCCTAAAAAAAGTTCACTCCATAGGTCTTCATTCATATTTGCAATACGAGTTAAATCTCTATAACTATCTCCAATAAATTTACCTGTATCTCTACCTTCTTCGTCACTATTTATAAGAGCAACTGCCATTACATGAGGTAACTGAGATGTAAAAGCTATCATTTCATCATGTTTTTGTGCAGTCAATTTTTTTACTCTTTTAAAACCTATTTCTAAAATTAAATTCTCAACAAACTCTAAGTTTTTTATATTATTTCTGCCAGTTGGAGTAATTATATAATTTGCTTTTTTAAATACCTCATCGCTAGCAAAATCAATTCCCTTTTTTTCTCTACCTGCCATTGGATGACCAAATATAAAATCTACATCATCTGGAATAATTTTCAAGACATCATTTATAAGAACTTCTTTTATTCCTGTGGTATCAGTAATTATAGTTCCTTTTTTGAAAAATTCTTTGTTATTTTCTAAAAAATTTACAATTAATCTAGGATATATAGACAATATAATCAAATCAGCTTGTTTAAAAAACTCCTTACCTGTAGTACATCCTTTTTTGATAATTTTTAACTCTTCTGCTTTTTTCAGAGTTTCAGAATCTATATCTACTCCAAACACATCTTCATATCCAGCTTTTTTTAATGCCTTAGCAAAAGAACCTCCTATAACTCCTAATCCTACAACAACAATATTCATTATTCTTATTTCCCCCTAGATTATTTTTTCGTTAAATTCAAATTTAAAATTTTTATTAATTGCATTTTTGATATTATATACAGCATCATTTAATGATTTATCATTTAAAATTTCTATATCTGCAGCATTTTTATAAAGATTTATCCTTTCATTATAAAGATTATATAATTTCTCTTTTCCATCTTGTAATAAAGGTCTTGAATTAATATTTATATCCTCTAAAATTTTTTCTATAGGTCTATTAATAAAAAGTATTATTCCTACTTCTTTGAGTATCTCTATATTAATATCTTTTTTTATTACACCACCACCAGTAGAAACTACTGTTTTATCACTAGCAGAAAGTTCTCTACATGCTTGTGTTTCATAATTTCTAAAAACATCTTCTCCTTCCAAAAATAGCTCTGCTATACTTTTTTGAGATATTTTATTTATATAATCATCCATATCACAAAAACTACAATTATATTCCTGTGATAAAAGTTTTCCAATTGTAGTTTTTCCACTACCCGGCATACCTATTAATATTACCTTTTCTTTGTTTATCATAATCAATCCCCCTATAAAAAGTTTAATTTTATTTCTTCATATATAATATTTAAAGCACCACTATCTATTTTAATATTTTGCCATATTTCTTGAGACTTTACTGCTTGCCCAACCAACATATATAATCCATCACACGTTTTTTTACCTAGACTCTGACCAATTTCTAAAAAATGAGTTTTTTTAGGATTGTAAATCAAATCTACTAATATATCAAAATTTTGTATAATAGATTTTTGGACAGGTGATAATCCTACATTAGGATACATTCCTACTGGAGTTGCATTTAATATTATATTCCCTTTTATATTCTCAAGCTCCTCATAATCTATTAATATAGCTAAATTATTTGATAGCTTTTTATTATCTTTTTTTCTAGTTGAAACATAAACTTTATCTATTCCAGAATCAAGAAGATATGTAATGGCTGCTTTAGATGCACCGCCAGTACCTAATATAACAGCTGTCTTTCCTTGAATATCAATATTAGCTACTTTGAACATAATATCAAGTCCAAAATAATCTGTATTATAGCCATATAATTTGTTCTCTTTAAGTAAAATTGTGTTAATTGCCCCTATACGCTTTGCTTCTGGAGATATAAAATCTAAAAATTCCATGACTCTTTCTTTATATGGGACAGTAATATTTACACCTTTGATTCCCAATAATTTTATAGCATCATCCAACATTGGTATATTTTCTTTTGAAATCTCAAAGTTCTTATAAGCACCTTCAATATTCAATATTTCAAATAACCTCTTATGAATTTGAGGGGAAACACTATGAGATAGCTTTTCACCTATTAGACCAAAAAAATTCATCTTTACACCTCCTAATCATTCTGTTTAAATAAAAAATTATATTTATCTATTCAATTTTATTTCTATATACACCGATAAATTTAAAGTATGCTGTATTACGTTCTATCATGTCTAACAAACTACATACTTTTGAATCATATATAGAACATTCGAAATCTATATAAAAGAAATATCTCCAAGAAGCATTTTTCATTGGTCTTGATTCTATTTTTGTCATATTTATATTGTTTTCAGCAAAGTATCCAAGTATTTTATAAAGCTTTCCAGCTTCATGCTCAACAGAAAATACGATACTCATCTTGTTTGACTCTTCTTCAATGTGTATCTCATTACTAATTACCACGAATCTAGTATAATTGTCTGTCATATCATTTATACATGGACTTATTATTTCTAATCCATAAATCTTTGCAGCTTTTTTACTAGCAATTGCTGCCTTTGTTTTATCCTGAAGTCTCTTAACAAGTTCAGCACTAGTTGCTGTGTTATTAAAAGGTATCAATTTCCATTGACTATTTTGTTTTAAAAATTCACTACTTTGACCTATTCCTTGTGGATGTGAATATATTTCTTTAATATCTTCAAGCTTTGTACCCTTTATCCCAATTAAATTTTGATTTATTTTTATACATTCTTCTCCAACTATATAAAATCCATATTTTCCTAAAAGGTCATAAGTCTCAGAAATCGCTCCTGTAGACGAATTTTCTATAGGTATTATTCCATAATTTATTTCTTTATTTTGAAGTGCTATAAAGACATCTTCAAATTCTTTAAATTGTTTTTTTATGATTTTAGTATTAAAAAATTTTGTTAGTGCTTCTTCTGTAAATGAACCTGATATGCCAGGAAACCCTACTAGGAGATTTTTTTTATTAAGTTCGCTTTTTACTGATTTATATTTATATATATTTAACAAATCAAAATTTTCATTTAATGAATTTGAACTATTTTCATTTTTTTCCTCTACATCATTATCTATTAATCTTTTTTGCAAATTCTTACTAACTTCCATTATTGAATTAAAAAATTGCACAGTCTCTTGTGAATATTTTTTATCTTCTAGATTATTTACTGCTTTACTCAATACTTTTTCTTCTCTATCTTTTTGAAGTATAGTAGTATTATTTCTCATTTTATGCCTAGCAATTTCGAGAACTATATTCATCCTTTTTTCAAATAATTTGACAAGTTCCTTATCTATATCATCAATTTTATTTCTATATCTCGTTAAATCCTCCATTATTATCGTCCTTTCATCAAATCAAAAATTCCAATAGCTGTTACTGCTTCTATTACAGGTATAGCTCTTTGAACTATACAAGGGTCATGTCTACCTTTAATAGCTAAAACATCATCTTTTTTATCTTCTATATTAACAGTGTTTTGTTGTTTACTAATTGATGGAGTTGGCTTAATTGCTACTTTAAAAATTATTGGCATTCCATTTGTAATCCCTCCAATAACCCCTCCATTATTATTAGTTTTACTTTTTACTGTATCTCCAACGTAGTACATTTCATCATTGCTTTGAGAACCATACATATCTGTAATATCAAATCCCAATCCAAATTCTACACCTTTTATGGATGGAACAGAAAATAGTAAATGTGATAGAGTAGATTCAACAGAATCAAAAAACGGATTTCCAACACCTACATTGACACCTATCACTGCACATTCAATTATACCTCCAACTGAATCTCCCTGATTTTTTGCATCTAGAATAGTATTTTTTATGGCTTCTTCCTTTGATAAATCAAGTAAAGGTAATTCTAAATTTTGTAAATTTAATAATTCTTGTTTTGAAATGTCTACATAATTAAAACCCTTATCCTCTATATTCTTGATTTTTTTAATATGAGCTCCTATCTCTATACCTTCTTGTGATAAAATTTGTTTACATATAGCACCACAAAATACTAATGGAGCAGTTATTCTTCCTGAAAAATGTCCTCCTCCTCTATAGTCATTAAACCCAGAATATTTTATATGACCTGTATAATCTGCATGACCTGGTCTCATCAAGTTTTTAACTTTTCCATAATCTTTTGAACGAGTATCACTATTTCTTATAATCGCACATAATGGAGTTCCTGTAGTTTTTCCATCAAAATATCCACTTAAAATTTCTGGTATATCACTTTCATTTCTTGAAGTTGATATAGAATTTTTTCCTGGTGCTCTTCTTTTCATTTCTTTGTCAATCTTATCAAGGTCTAACTCGATACCTGCAGAAAGTCCATCTATATTTATACCTATAGCATTTCCATGAGATTCTCCAAAGATGGATATTTTCAAATTATTTCCCCATATTCCACTCATCAATTCTTCCTCCTAACATCTCAAAATCTTTAAAAAAATGTGGATAAGACTTTGATACACACTCAAAATCTTTCAATATGATTGGCTTATCACATCTACAAGAAGCAATTGCAAGTGTCATTGCAATCCTGTGGTCTTTGTGACTCCATACTTCTACACCTCCATTTAATTTGCTTACTCCTTCAATTATCAAACTATCCTCTTTTTCTTCTATATTCGCCCCTAGCTTACTCAACTCAATATTTATTGCATGAAGTCTATCACATTCCTTAATTCTAAGTCTTCCAGCATTTATTATGGTCGTCTTCCCTATACTTAAAGCTGCTACCACAGATAAAACTGGTATTATATCTGGACATTGAGATGCATCTATCAAAGTACTATTTAAACAGTTTGCTATTCCTTTGATTTTGTTGTCTTCTCTTAAAATTTCCATACCCATTCTTGATAAAATCTCGATAACTTCACTATCTCCTTGAAGAGAATTTTCTTTAAGGTCAAGTATGTTAATATCTTCTCCAATAGCATCTGCTGATAAATAAAATGCACCTTGAGAATAATCTCCTTCAACTTTATAATCTCTAGCTTTATAAGTTTGATTTCCTTTTATGATAAATTCTTTATAATTATTATTTACAATTTCTACTCCAAAATCTTTCATAGTTGAAATAGTTAAATCTAAATACCCTTTAGATTCTAGTTCAGTGGTAATTATTATCTTTGAATCACTATCTAATGTAGGCAATATAAATAATAATCCTGTTATAAATTGAGAACTTATATTTCCTTTTACTCTAAATTCATCTGGTTTAAGTTTTCCTGATACAATTAAATCCAGTTTATTTTCTTTGTAGCTATATTCTATCCCCTGTCTGTCAAATATCTCATAATAAGTATCAAGTGGTCTTTTTCCAAGATTACCTCTTCCTATAAATCTTTTTACTCCATCAAAAGCTAAAGATATAGGTACCAGAAATCTTAAAGTAGAACCTGACTCATTACAATCTATAGTCAGTTTAGGTTGATTCAATTGATTCTCTTTATTTAAGATTGCTTCTTTAGAATAGATTCCTGTGATTTCTAAAATATCTTCTTTTTTTTCTATAGTTGCTCCTAATGATATCATTGCTCTTATAGTAGCTATAATATCATCAGAAAAATCTATATTAGAAATTCTACTTTTTCCATCACTTAAAGCTGCACAAATAACTGCTCTATGTGCCATACTTTTTGATGGAGGAATTTTTACATTGCCTGATAATTTGCTTGGATATATTTTTAAGCTTCCCATCATTTTACCTCCTGAAAAAATTTAGAAGTAGTATCATATATAATACTTTCTCCAATATCCTTTAAAAGTATTATTTTTAGTGTATCACCTAGATTTTTTTTATCGAGAGATATAGTGTCTATTATAGATTTATTATCTCCTAATTCAACTTCATAAGGTAAATCATAATTTATTAAAATTGATTTTATAAGTTCTGATGTACCTTGTTTTGTAATCCCTCTTTTTTCACTCTCTAATGTTATCTTATACATACCTACACCAACAGCTTCTCCATGAGTATAACCTGTAAAGTTATAGTGTTTCTCAATAGCATGACCTAGTGTGTGCCCAAAATTTAAAAGCATCCTATCGCCTAAATCTTTCTCATCAGCTTCAACTACAGTTTTTTTGATAAGGCAACATTTGTGTATAATGTATTCTATATGTTGCATCACTTCTTCCCTGTTTTTTAAGTTTACAAGCTTATTAAAAAAAGTTTTATCTTTTATACATCCATACTTTATAACCTCTGCCATTCCATCTCTATAAAATTTTTCTGGAAGAGATGATAATACATCTGGGTCAATAAATACTGCTTTAGGCTGATAAAAACTTCCCACTAAGTTTTTTCCTCTTTCAAGGTCAACTCCAACTTTTCCACCTACAGAACTGTCCACTTGAGCTAATAGAGATGTTGGAATTTGAATAAAATTTACACCTCTTAAAAAAGTTGCTGCTGTAAATCCTCCTAAATCTCCAATTACCCCTCCTCCTAGTGTAATAATCAAATCTTTTCTAGTTAACTTAAAGTCAAGTAAACTATCATATATTTTAGGTAGAGTGTTAAATGACTTTGTCTCTTCACCAGCTTCTAATATTATAGCTCTAGTTTCAAATCCAGATTCAATCAAATTATTTTTAACTTCATCTAAATATAATTTTGCTATATTTTCATCTGTAACAATAAAAATCTTATTCCCAGAATATATTTTTTTAATTTCTTTACCTATATTTTTTAATATACTTTTTTTTATAAATATATTGTAACTATTCTCTTTTAGATTAACTAATAATTTTTCTTCCACGTTTAACCATCCTTCTATAGATTATATTTCTCTTCCAACTGCTGATGCGATAGTTTTTAGTTCATTTATTAATCCATCATACTCATCTGGTTTAATTGATTGTTTACCATCACAAAGTGCATGAGCTGGGTCATTATGAACTTCTATTATTAAACCATCTGCTCCAACCGCAATTGCTGCTTTAGATAGAGAGTCAACCATCCATGATTTTCCTGCTGCATGACTTGGGTCAACTATGACTGGTAAATGGCTAAGTTTTTTCACAGCTAAGATTGCACTTAAATCCAAAGTATTTCTAGTGTATGTTTCAAAAGTTCTTATACCTCTTTCACAAAGAACTACATTTTCATTTCCTCCAGCCATTATATATTCAGCTGACATTAGCCACTCTTCAATTGTAGCAGATAATCCTCTTTTTAAAAGTATTGTTTTATTTGTTTTTCCTAATTCTTTTAATAAATCAAAGTTTTGCATGTTTCTTGCTCCAACTTGAATTACATCTACATTTTCTTCAAATACATCTATATCTTGTGTTGACATTATTTCTGTAACTATAGGAAGACCTGTTTTTTCTTTTGCTTTTTTTAATAAATCTAATCCATCATATCTTAATCCTTGGAAAGCGTATGGAGATGTTCTTGGCTTGAATGCTCCTCCTCTTAAAAATCCTGCTCCTGATTTTTTTACATCTTCAGCTATAGAAACTATTTGTTCTTCTGTTTCAACAGAACAAGGACCAGCTATCATAGTAAGTTTTTTTGACCCAATTTCCATACCATCGACATTTATAATTGAAGGTTCTGGATGAAATTTTCTATTTGCTTTTTTAAAAGGTTCTACTACATGCATAACTTTTTCAACTACCTTATTCGCTTCTATTCTTTTAGCATCTATTTTACTAGTATCTCCAACTAACCCTAAAACAGTTAATTCCTTTCCATCTATAGGATTCACTTCTACACCCTCTCTACAAATAGCTTCTATTAATTTCTTAACTTCTCTCTTATCTGCTCCTACTTTTAATACTACTATCATCTTTACTACCCCCTAATATTGTAATTTTATATTTGAGTTTAAAATAAAAAAGAGAACTCATTAATGAGTTCTCTAAAATAATCTATTAAGCATCAAATCTTACATGACCGTATAAAATAATCATTTTTATAAAATTTACCTATGCCCAAGGTTATTAAAATCAAGGCCTCACCAGAAAGGAATTACATGTATTTTTGTAAAAGAAATAGCCAGCGCTAAAATAAAAGCCCCAGAACATAAAATAAAAAAAGCTATAAAGTTTTGCCACTAGTTCTTTTAAAATCCCTTTCATAGTATTATCCTCCATTTTTATAATTTATTACTCTTCTTGTTTAATAATTATAGCAAAGAAAATATAATTGTCAATATTTTCTATAAATATTTTCAATTTAAAATATTTCTTTATTTTCTTAATTCACTTTTTCTTTTAATACCTTTTTCTAAAATCGTTTAAAAAGCATCTTATTTTTACAATAATTTTTTTATTTTAAATATTATAATTCCAACAAAAACTATGCCTAACATCAAAAGTAATGTTGCTGGATATCCATAAAGCCAATTTAGTTCTGGCATATACCTAAAGTTCATTCCATATATTCCCGTTATAATTGTAAGTGGTGCAGAGATAGCCGTAAGTAAAGTCAATTTTGTAATTAAGTGATTCGTTTTTTCACCTACTCTAGAAGAATAAATATCTAGGAGTTTATCTGCCAGCTCACGTGTTGATAATGCAAAATTATATAATTTATCAATACCAAAATCTATCCCTTGAAAATTTTCAAGATTATATTTTTTTACATTGGAGTATTTTAAATATCGTATATTTTCTTTAATTATTCTATCTCCAATATATAAAAGTGGTCTGGTGTTTTTAACTATAGTTCTAGTCAATCCTCTTACATCACTTATTCTAGAAACATGATTTTTATGAATATTGTCCATCATCTCATCTTCTATTTCAAGAATTAACTCTTCAACTTTTTCTAAAGATTCGAAGCCATTTTTTATAACTTCTCTAAAAATTAAATAATTTATCTTAAAAAGGTTGATGACAGGATTTTTTTCAAGTTGAGAATTTTTTAAAATAAGATTCTTTACAAATTCAAATAAAAAATGCTCTTCATTTACAACAACTAATATAAAATTATCTGATAAATACATATTTACTTCTTCTATAACAGCTTCTCCATTTCTCAATTCAAAGGTATTTAGGCTCAAAAAATCATAATTATCAAATAAATCAAGCTTTGTTATTTCATCAAATTTAAGACAATCATTAAATGTTATTTCATCTATATCCAAAGTTTCCTTGAGTAATTTTAAATTTTTTGGAGCACTTAATATAAGATATGAATTTTCTGGTATATAAAATTTCACTCTAAAATCTTCCACAATCTCTCTTGTATTCAAATTCAATATATACATAAATCTACTCCTAAACTTCAGTTTACATTTTAAAAATTACATATATTTATTACTGTAATTATTTTTCACTATTTCAGTAATTATTATTTAATATTTATTTATATTAAATTTATTAGAAAATAAATATTAAATCTTTTATCTTTTAACTTAGACTTTTCTTACAAATTATACCATACTTTTATTTTAAAATG
>NZ_JAGWCT010000087.1:0-16765 GCF_020657815.1 Clostridioides sp. ZZV15-6597
TGATTATTACTATCTAATTTCATTGTAATTACTTCCTTTCAGTTTTTACTACTGATTTTATAATACAATACATTTTTGAAAATCAAGTAAAATAAATAACCTATCGGTTAGGCTTACATCTTCTACGTCCTATGGCGAGGAAGAGGAATTTCGCCATTATAGGTTAAATTAAAATAACATTTGCGAATTTTAAATTAAATTCATTTATATGTTAATTGTATTTTAAATTTTTCCATATTTCAACCAAATAATATCAAATATATTGATTATAGTTTAAATTTTAAATAATTCGTAATATTATTTAGTTTACAATTTTTACCTTACCTCTATCTAATACCATTTTAAGAGAATTTTCAACAGTTTCAATAACATCTTTATAACTCAAATATATGTTTATATAAATATAATCTTCATCTAAATTGTATTCAGTTACTCTACAATACAAGAGTTTTCCTCCATCTAATAAATTACTCAAAATATAATTATCTTTTCTTGGAACATAACCTATTACATATCCAGTTTCTCCAACTATTCTGATAGCATTTTCATCATATAAATTATCTTTCTCTCTGTTTAGATAGTATATCTTACTCTTCTCCAATTCCTTTTCCAGATATTCTCTATTTCTAAACCTTGAGCCAGCAACAGCTACTGAAGTCAAATAAATATCTTTACCATGCTCATTTACCTTCAGCTTTTTAGTATTTACAAATTCTTTTTTTAAATTATTACTTTCATATAATAATCGTCTTAACTCATCTTTTAATTTGATATTTTTTTCTTTTTCATAAGCTTCTTTAATTATTTGCATTTCTTTAAGAGAAAGTCTCTCCCTATACCTCTTCAAAATATTTATAGATTCTTTACGTACTTCATTTATATTTCCAAAGATTCCTTTTAAAGAAATATTCTTACCTTCAGGGTACAGTGATTTACTGCCTTTAAGGACAATAAAAAATAACATATCATCATAATATTCTTGTGTTAATTTATTTTTTTCTATATCTTCCATTTTTCCAATTAATTCTTCTATTTTAAATGTTTTTTCAAAAAAACCTAATAACTTTAACTTACAACTTGCACTTCCCTTTTTAGATATATGCCAATACACCTCAAAATCTCGAATATCCTTATTTAAATATGGCAATAAATCATCAAAAGATAAACGTACATCATAAATTTCTGACATTTTTATCATATCTTCTGTCTTTCCATCAGCTTCATTTAGGGCTTTAAAGAATATACTTTTCCATTTTTCGCTGAGTAAAACATTATTCATTTCTTTCTTAAATTCAACTTTATCACAACTTATTTTATCATCTTCTAAAACACCTATTGCTATTAAAAAAATAGAATACAGACTGTCAAAGTTAGTTCCATAGCTTGCTACAATTGGCAAAAATTGATTCACTAATTCTATTTTATTTCCTATATGTTTAAATTCTACACTTAACAAATAATTGCATATAAGATGTGCTAAATTGTTTATCTTATCTTTATCTAAATCTTGTCTTTCAAGATATTCGCTTAAATCTACTGTAGAGATAATATAGCTCATTAATAATCCTTCATATTTTTTATCTTTATATCCTTCTTCAATCAAATAAGAGGTTATTTCAAAATTTAGATTTTCCATATTGACAACAGCAAATACTTTTATTGAACCTGTAGATATTCTAGATAGATTAAACAAATAGGTATTGTAAAATTCAAGTTTTCTAATAGTATTACTTAAATAAAATATGTATTCTCCAGATTTAGAAAATGTATCAACTACTTCTCTTATATTGTCTACATCTAAATAATTTTCACTTAAAACAAGCCCAAGTTTTACATACTCATCTTTTTCACTTGTATATATTAAATCCTTTGTTAGCTGATATAACCACTTTTCATCAATTATTCTCTCCTTTATTAGAGTATTTATCTTTTTCATAAAAATTTCAAAATAACAAATTAGAGACTTATGATTATACTCCTCTAACACGTCAATTTTATTAGATTCACTTCTATAAATATTTAAAATATTCTCCACCAAATTATTTGCAAGTTCTACTTGTTCTCTTAAAGGTATCTTTTCGTATATACATAAATAATTCATTTCAAATGACTCTTTATATCCATCATAATCCTTAATCTTTTGTAGTTGCTTAAAAATACTACCCACTAAATTATCCTCCTTTACATTATTATAATTTATATTGATTATACTACTTATTTTAGTGAATTTACATTTTTACACATAAAAAAATATTACTAGAAATTAAAATTTCCAGTAATACTAATTGTACAAATATTAAAGTTTCATCGCTTAACAATGATTTTGTTAAGTTAAAATTTATTTTTTTAAATACATACTCATTTTAAATTAGAATTTATTTATCAAGTTCCGTTAACTTTACAACTAGCTCTTCACAAATTTCTTTTATTGTTTTATTATCTGTATTTACAATAATATCTGCTGATGCCATATATTTCGCTTCTCGTCTTTTCATCAAATCAGATATAAATTCAACATTCATATTATTATTAAGTATTGGTCTTTCATCACTATGTTTAACACGTTGAAGAATAGTTTCTGGACTTGCTGTTAATAAAACAATTCTTCCACTTTTTTTCATATATTCTACGTTTTTATCTCTAAGTACGATTCCTCCCCCACAGGAAACAACTAGTCCTTCTCTTTGTTGAAAACTTATTAATGCTTGGCTTTCAAGATTTCTAAAATATTCTTCCCCTCGTTTTTCAAATATTTCAGAAATACTCATTCCTTGATGCTCAACTATATATGCATCTGTTTCTACTTGCTCCATTTCTAATAGATGACTCAAGTATGATGACACAGTACTTTTTCCGACTCCCATAAATCCAACAAGCATTATATTATAAGAGAATAAATTTTTAGCCTGTATTTTCTTACTATTTTTTACTATATATCTAAAAATATCTATAATTTCATTTTCAAACTTATGACCTTTTAGCTTCTCAATCAACGCTACTTCTTTTTTATTTTCATAGTCTGGCTGTAAAATGGGAATACCTTTTTCCTTTTTAATATCAATAATACCCTTTATACATTCCATTCTTTTCTCAAGTAAATCAATCAGCTCATCATCATATAAATCTATTTTTTCTCTTATTTTTTCTATATTTTCCATTGTGACACCTCTTCTTTCAGACATGTTAAAATTAAAAATACTTACAATTATATTATACTAATGTTACATATTATAATCATGTACTTTTTCTTTTTCATATCTCATGTTTACAAACAATGCAAGTAAAATTCCAACAAACGTTATAGCTACATTAAATAATACAACGTATTTTGGACCATTTACTCCACCAGATTTTGTAATAAATCCAGCTATATTTAAAATAACATAGTTAGCTATACTAGATGCAATCATAACTATAGATGTTATTTTTCCTTTATTAGTTGGAAACATTTCATTTGCTGTCGATGTAGTCAATTGAAGCACACCACCTGCTGCTGAATAACCTATTACAAATCCTCCTATCATACAGATAGTTGGAGTCTGAACAAAGTACACAATTAATAACATAATTGAAGCTATCACAGGATAGATAACAAGTATTCTTATTGGCTTAACATATTTTTTTATAAGTACAGAAGTTATTAACACTGCAAAGATTACTCCCATTGAATAAAAAGATTGAATTTTTGTAGGGTCAGACATACCATATAATTTACCTAATTCTTGATTACAATTTAGCCATAGTACAAATGTAGATGTACATGTAAATCCAATACAAACAAGAGCTATACTTGTTGGTGTAAACTTCATTTTTTCTGACTTGACAGCCTTTCCATTATTATCAATAACATTGTTAGCTGGAGGAAATGGCAATACAGCTATTAAAATTGCATCTATAATAATAAGAACAGCTGTTACTATAAAAATAACTTTAAATGATATTGAATTTGCTGCAACAAATCCAATTATAAAAGGAAGTAAAAATTGCGCTAAAGCTATTGTGAATTTAGTAAACATATTTGCTATTGTTCCTAGACTAGCAAATATCTCCATGCAAGAAGGTGTTACACAAGTATCTAAAAATGAGTTTGCTGCGCCTCCAATTATTGCAAATATATATGCTATGTAAAAATTTGGTGAAAATACAATTCCAACAAAGAAAATTGCATGTAGAAAATTACCTATAAGTCCACTTACCTTTCTTCCATATTTATCTGAAATAGGGCCTGCAAATGGATATGATATAAGTCTACCTAACCCTAATGCAGCAATAACAGCTAAAACAATACTCACATCAAGAGTTCCATCTGATAGAGTCTTAGCTCCCCACATAGATGCAAATTCTGGTTTATATTGTCCTAAAATTGAAATTCCAATACCAAGTAAAAAATATGAAAAATACAAAGCTATGGCAGTAGGATAGTATTTTTTATTATTCATAGTTATTCTCCTATTCTCGTTAATTTCTTAACATTTTTATATACAATAAACGAATTCCCATAATGGGTTTAAAGAATAGTTAAACTTTTACATTTAACTAGACCATCGATACAAAACCCACTATGACAATTTATAAAGTAATATCAAAACATTTTGTAAAGTAATATCAAAACATTGAGATACATATATTCTACATTATTAAAATATTATTTTTTCGTCTATTTAAAGTATAATTCTTTAATTTCTTCTACAGGCATTTCCAATCCAGTATATAGATTAAAAGCCTCAGCTCCTTGATATAATAACATTCCTAATCCACCAATAGCTTTACAACCATTAGCTTCAGCATCCTCAATCATTTTTGTTTTATTTGGATTATAAACAACATCTGTTACAACTAACTCTTTTCTTAATACACTAACATCTTTTATATTAGTTTCATTGTCATGAGGTTTCATCCCAATAAGCGTTGCATTTGTCAAAATATCACTTGATGATACTTCTTCATAAAGTTTTTCTGTGTCTGCTAAATCATATAAATTAACAATACATCCTGGTACTTCTTTCTTTATATTTTCAACTGTTTGTTCCGCTCTTTTATAAAAATCATCCTTAGCATTGAAAATAGATATTTCTCTTGCTCCATCTAATGCACATTGTACTTGTATAGCAGTTGCCGCACCACCAGCACCCATAATTGTAAGTTTTTTACCCTTTACTTCAACTCCATTTTCTTTTAAATTACGAACGTAACCCACACCATCTGTTATATGTCCAATTAACTTTCCATCTTCATTTACAATTGTATTGCATGCTCCAATTATACGAGCTGCTGGAGAAAGTTCATCCATATATTCTGTAACAGCAGTTTTACATGGCATTGTTACATTTGCTCCTTTTATGTTGAACGTCTTTATAGCTGAAAGTGCATCTTTTACCTTGTCCACAGTAATATCAAAAGCTAAGTATCTATAATCTAAGTCTAATTTTTCAAAACTATAATTATACATTAGTGGTGATTTAGAATGTCCCACTGGTGTACCTATTAATGCGAATAACCCTGTTCTACCTGAAATTTCCATAATTATTATATCCTCCCAATATCATTAATTTCTTTGCAAATAATCTATTTAATTATTTGCAAAGAAACATCTATTTAATTTCAACTATATATTTAATGCTACTTCAAAAGCTTCTTTTGTTGCATCCAATGCTCTACGAGCCTTTACTGCATCCCCAACAACATAAGTTTCATTCACAAATTTCTTTACTTCTTCGCTTAATGGGTCATAATTACGAGAACCCATAGCAAGCACTACTGAATCAAACCCTTTTAAATTATCTTCTGTTCCATCTGCAAGTGAATAGTCAACTCCATCGTTATAGAACTTAGCAACTTTAGCACCAGTAACAGTATGTATATTGTAACTTTTAAAATCATCCATAAGGAATTTACGATGTTCAGAAATTACATCTGCACCAACTTGTTCTCTTAATTCAATAACAGTAACATCATGTTCTTGTTCACCAAGGAATGCTGCCACTTCACAACCAACCATTCCACCACCAACAACAAGAACTTTCTTTCCACAAGATTCTTTTCCATCAAGAAGATCAACTGCATGTATTAATCCTGATTCATTAATTCCTGGTATAGGAAGTACAAGTGGAGTTGCACCAGTAGCTACAATAACTGCATCAGGTGATTTTTCTTTTATAAACTCTACTGTAACTTCTGTATTAGTGTATATTTTTACACCATATTGATTACATTTTGAAATATAACTACGAACTAAATTAGTGATATCTCCTTTACCTGGAGGATATGCAGCTAAACGCATTTGCCCACCAAGCATTTCAGATTTTTCAACTAGAGTTACCTTATGCCCTCTCTCAGCACATACCCATGCTGCAAGCATACCTCCAACACCACCACCAACAACAAGAACTTCTTTTGTAGTTTCAGCTGGTTTAAGTTCAGCTTCATGACCTAATATCGGATTTGCAAGACATGCTATAGGCTTACCTTGGAACATATTTGGTACACAACCTTGCAGACATGCAATACATGGTATCATTTCATCTAACTTACCATTTTTAGCTTTGTTAGGCATGCCTGGGTCAGCTAAACTTTGTCTACCAAATGCAACTAAATCACATCTGCCTTGACGAACCATCAATTCAGCAAATTGAGGCTCTGTATAGCGACCAACAGTTATTACTGGTATACTCACAGATTTTTTTATTTCTGTAACTAAATCTGCACTAAATCCAGCATGAAGAACTGTAGGAGCCCACATATATTCATCATGTATATGTATACTACGTGAAACATGAAGTCCATCTACTCCACAATCTTCTAAATAAGCTGCGATTACTGAACTATCATGTACATCAATTCCACCTAAAATATCATCTGTACTATTTATACGACATAGTATTGCTATAGAATCTCCTACCTTTTTACGTATATTTTCAATTATAAGACGAGGTAATCTCATTCTATTTTCAAAACATCCACCAAATTCATCTACACGTTTATTTGTTCTTGGTGATATAAAACTACTAACTAAATATCCATGAGCACAGTGAACTTCAACAGCATCCACACCAGCTTTTTTTGCACGTAACGCAGCATCTCCATAAGATTCTATAAGCTCATATATTTCTTCAGTTGTTATTGCCAATGGTGTATTACGTCCATTTGATGCAGGTATTGCAGAAGCAGCTTTTAAAGGATACCCTGCAATTTTTTCATTTCCTTCAGAACCAGCATGTTGTAATTGTATAGATACTTTTGAACCAGCATTATGACAGGCATCTATTACATTTTTGAAACTATCTATTGTACTATCATCATACAAACAAGGTTTACGAGGTCCTCCTTTAGCTTTCTTATCCACAACACTAGATTCTATAGTTATTAATCCAAAACCACCTAAGGCACGTTCAAGATAATAAGCCTTAGAAGTTTCACTTAAAGTACCATCTGTGTTTGCAAAATTATTTCCCATTGGAGGAACTACAAAACGGTTTGGAACTGTCATTGAACCAATTTTTATAGGTGTAAACATAGAACTAATCTTCATAAGGTTTTCCTTCCTTTCATGTTTTATATTTTTTTCTTATATTTTTATGCTTCATATACTTTAATATCGAACAACTCTATTTTTATTTTGGAGATACTTCTGGCCATGCTTTATCTAATACTTTTTTAGTTGCCTTAAATACAGTCTCAGCTGCAGTTGATAATCCTTTAGCTACTAAAGAATCAGATATTACTTCAACACCTATAACTTCTGGTGATATATTATGTTCTTTGATTATTTTTACAAAATCTTCTGTATTTCCATATCCTTCACCTGGAGCTACACGGTCATGTAGTGATTCATCTCTAAGTTTTTCATAAGGTGTCTCTAAAACATCACAAACTTGAATTGATACTATCTTTTCTGCTGGAACAGGTTCAAGGTCATCTACTGTTTGTTTTGCTCTAGCCCAGTGCCATGTATCTAATATAAGCATTGCATTTTCACGGTTACATCCTTTTACAACACGCCAAGCAGTAGCTAAATCTGGCACACCGCTGTATGGCATAAACTCAAGTCCTATAATAAGTTCTCCTGCTCTATCACATAATTCTCCCAATGCAGTTATAATTTGTTCTTCTGGTACCATTTCTAATAGACCACAATTTATATGTTTAACATTAAATAAACGAGCCATATGATAAACATTTTGCTCTTTTTCTTGTTGTGCTTCTGTTCTATCTTCTTTAGTTCCCCATTGAGTTATATATTCTACTTCTGTAACTTTCATATTATATTCATCAAGAATTGAAAGCATTTCTTCGTCTGTAACTCCAGCATTTTTTGCATCTACATAATTTTCAGCACGTAATCCAATACCATCAAATCCAGCTTCTTTTGCAATACGAACTCTGTCGCGAAATGAAACTTCTGTACCTAATGTATAAGAACTAATAGTAATTGGAATGTTAATATTTTTTTGATTATTCATAATTTAAATATGCCCCCTTTAATTTCTTTATAATTAATATTTTTTTTGATTTTATTTTTTTATTTATTCTACTAGTAGTATCATTTTACTTTAAAAATAAAAATATTTTTTTGATTTATCTTTATCTAGATTTTATAAATTTATTGTATCATGAGACTTTGTTAATAACAAATTGATAATTTCCTATCAATTCATAGATTTTGTTTATAGATTTTATTGATAATATAATTTATTAATGTATTCCTTAGCTCTATCTATCTAAAATTTAAGACAAAAAACGATAAATTTTTTTAAAAGCTTTTATTATTATGCTGTAATCATATATAATAAAAATGTGAAAAACTTCTTTAAGGTCAACTTCTTTAAATACATACAAATAAAAAATACGATACTCATGAAAGGATGAACAAAAATTGAATTTATATCACTTACGCTATTTTGTTACATTGGCACATTTAGAGCACTATACAAAAGCAGCAGAAAATTTATCTATAACACAACCAAGTTTGAGCCATGCTATTTCTTTGTTAGAAAGTGAACTTGGAGTGTCTCTATTTGAAAAGGAAGGTAGAAATATAGTTTTAACTAAATATGGTAAAATATTTTTAAAAGATGTGGAAAAATCATTAGAAATCTTAGACTCAAGTGTAAAGTCACTAAAGATAACTGGTACTGGTGAAGGGCAAATTGACTTAGCTTTCCTTAGAACACTTGGTACAGACTTTATACCTGATATGGTTCATAGATTCTTAAAATCTAATCCTGATAAATCAATTGACTTTAAATTCCATACAGGTGTAACTACTGATATTATCCAAGGTCTTAAGGAAAGAAAATACGATATTGCTTTTTGCTCAAAACTTGAAAAAGAGAAGGGAATTGAATTTATACCTGTAGCCAAACAAGATTTAGTATTAATTGTACCATATAGCCACCCACTGGCTACAAAAGATACTATAGATTTAAAAGAAACAATACCTTATCCTCAAATAGTATTTAATCAAAGAAGTGGACTTAGATATATAATTGATGACATGTTTAAAAAAATAAATCAACAACCTAACATAGTTCATGAAGTAGAAGAAGACCAAGTAATTGCTGGATTAGTTGCAAAAAATTTCGGCATAGCTGTAGTCCCAAATATGTCTATGCTTAAGTTTACAAAAGTAAAAGTAATTCAAATCGTTTATCCAAGTTGGGAAAGAAATTTTTACCTAGCAGTTATAAAGGATAGATATTTACCACCTGCGATTAAAAATTTCAAAAACTTTGTCATTAAAAATGCTCAATTATAAGAATTAATAAAAGAGGTTATTTTTAAATAGTCTCTTTTTTAGTATTTCTTCCAAAATAAAAAAATCTATACTTCTAAAAGTATAGATTCTTAACTGACAGTCGGCATCCGAGTCCCAGCAATAATCGTTATATAACAGCAACTGTATTTCAATTCCTGAATAACTGAGTTACTTATATTATATCAATTTTCTAAAAATTTGTCAATCTATCTATCTCATTTTTTCAAGCCATGGTCCAACAGGCTCTATAATTGGAACTTCTTTAAAACCCCAATTTCTTATGTCATTTAAATTAGTTGGAGTGTATATTTTACTTCTTACAGATTTAAATATTTTATTTTTTTCCCCATATTGTATACATTTTGGATTTGCTTCTATTAATCCTCTTCTAGCTCTACTAAGAGGATTACATAGAATATCAGCTATTTCTAAACCCTCTTTGTAATCTACATCTTCCTTTTTTGCAATTATAAAACCTTTTACCTTATCTCTTAACTCTTCATCTATATCTAAATATATTGTTCCATTATTAAAAACATCAAAAAATGCCTTTTGTACTTTTAAATTTGAAACATCATCTCTTGATTCAATAACTATTCTTGCAGACTCTACACTTTCATTATTTACAAATGAATAGAAATTTTGAAGTACATGTATAAAAGCCACAACATAAGGTTCCTTTGAAGGTGCATAATATTTTTTTAATCTAGTCTTATCTACTGTTACTGATATTATGGTGCACTCTAGTTTAGATAGAAATAAAGGTAATTCATCATAAAATAACTTAATTTGTGAATCATCAAACCTTTCAAATGCTCTTGACTTTCTGGATATGTCAGTCAAGTGTATTCCTATATTAATAGTTCCAAAGCAATACTCTTTAAATACATCCATCTCTTTCCTTAAACAGCAGACATAATCACCTTGACTCACTGCATATTTATATTCAAAAATTACTCCTGTTAATGTAAATGGGTCCTCATGATTTATATCAGCTCTCCCACTTTCATCAATAAACATTATATACTTCTTCTTTATAATTTCACTCACCCTCTTAACATATGATGATATCACCTATATTTATTTTATATGAGTTTTGAAAATATTCCAAGATTTTTAGATAACTTAAACTTAATTTTATAATAAAAAAATTGAGATATAAATAATCAAAGCTTTAGGCTGTTGAATTTTACATCTCAATTTCATTTTATACATTAGTTATATAGTTTTATTATTTTCCAAGAATATCTATTAATTTATCCATGCCTATATAAGATACTCCTCCTCCAATTTGATAAGGAGTTTCAACTCTTTTATTTGCAAATACTCTATTTTGTTCTGATGATAATCCTGAATTATTCATTAAAACTATTGGTGAGTGTAATTTTGCAGCTAATGGACCAGCTGATAAAGCATCTACTAAAGCATCTGATTTGCTAACTAATACAGATTGTAAATCAGTATCGCCATAGAATTTTTCTATAACTTTAGCATTGGTATCTAATCTGTCATTTCCATATATTCTATTTCCTGAAACATCTTCAGTAGTTATTTCATTCATCTTAGCTATTGCTGAATCATTGATTGCATTTGGTCCACCTATAAAATATGCATTTTCTAATTTTCTTTCTGTTAGCCATATATAAGATTCTTCTGTAATTCCATCTTTCTTAACTAATATTATAGGTTGTTTTTCTTCTCCAGCTTTAGAAGCTACAGATAGAGCATCTGCTTCTCCATTTCCAGAAACCATATAAGCTGTCTTTATTTCTTCTCTGTTTCCAAGTTCATTAGCTATTCTTATAGCAGTTTGATATCTATCTTGGCCTGATATTCTCTTTGTCTCTGCATTAAAAGTAATCTTTATTTCTTGCTCTAATTTAGAACTTATTGCATTTTCTCCACCTATTAAAATTACTGTTTTAGGTGCTAATGAATTCATTTCTGAAATAGTTTCAGTTGGTAATTTATCTGTATTAGTAAGTAATATTGTTGCGTTGTAACTACTTGCCAAAGGTGTTGCTGTTATTCCATCTGCTATTGCATTTCCATTTACTAATACAACAGTATCTGAACTATCAGCACTCCAATTTCCAACTTCACTTATTTTTTTAGCTGTATCAAATCTATTTGCTCCTATAACTGTGTTCCATGTAGGGTTTATTGTTCCATCTTCATTGAAAGTATAATCTTTTCCATCTATTTTTTGAGTTCCTGTTAACATTTTACCTTCTTTGTCTAAATAGTAAGATTTACCTTCTAATTGTTGCCATCCTGTTTGCATTACTCCTGTTTTATCAAAGTAATACTTATTACCATCTATTTCTTGCCATCCTACTACTGATAATCCATCATTTCCTAGATAGTATTTCTTGCCATCTTTTTCTTGCCATCCTGTTTGCATTACTCCATCTGAATTAAAGTAATAAGTTTTTCCATCAATTACCTTCCATCCAGATACTCTTACTCCATCAGTTCCTAAGTAATATTTTTTGTTATTAATTGTCTTCCATCCTGTTTGCATTACTCCTGAAGCATCAAAATAATACATTTTTCCATTTACTTTTAACCAACTATTTTTTTGGTATGTTCCATCAGATTTTACATAATACTTCTTACCATTTTCTGTTTTCCATCCTGTTTGGTTTAAGTTTATCTTATATTTTGCTGCTATTTTAGTATAACTGTCATTACTATAATCTATAATTACATCTGAACCTACTGGAACTTGGTCAAATAACCATCTAACCTCTTTATTATGCATTCTTATGCATCCACCAGAAATGTGTTTTCCAATAGAACTTTCATTGTTATTTCCATGTATCCCATATGTATCTCCATAAGTTCCTTTTAATGCTAATCCCATCCATCTATCTCCTAATGGATTTTTTGGACTTCCTCCAGGTATATTTCCTTTATAATATGGTCTATTTTTTATCTTGTTAACTACCTTTGTTTTCCCTGTTGGTGTCTCTGAACCTTTTTTCCCTGTTGCAACTTTAAATTCTTTTACAAGCTTGCTATTTACAAAATATCCTAGAGTATTTTTTCTTGAGTTTACTATAATTACATGTTTACTGGCTGCACTTGATTCTGGTACGCCACATGCAAATACTAAAACTAAAGTCATTGCTAGTACTAAATACTTTTTTAGACTTTTTTTCACTATAACTTCCCCCCTCTTTTAGAAACATAACTACACGCCTCTAATTATAACATAAAATTACCAATATCTTGTATTTACAAATTTGTTACATTTACCCCATTAATATTCATTTTATACCTCGTATCCATTTGGATTCATACTTTGCCATCTCCAAGAATCTTGACACATTTCTTCAAGTTCATATTTAGCTTTCCACCCAAGTTCTTTCTCTGCTTTTGATGAATCTGCGTAACACATTGCTACATCTCCAGCTCTTCTTCCAACAATTTTGTATGGTATCTCTTTTCCACTGGCTTTAGAAAATGCTTTAACTAAATCAAGAACACTATATCCTTTACCAGTTCCTAAATTATAAACAACAAGTCCTGGATTTTCTTCTAATTTTTGTAATGCCTTTACATGACCAGCAGCTAAATCTAATACATGTATATAATCTCTAACTCCAGTCCCATCATGAGTTGGATAATCATTTCCATACACACTTAGTTCTTTTAATTTACCTACTGCTATTTTTGTTATATAAGGCATTAAGTTACTTGGAATTCCATTTGGTTCTTCACCAATTCTTCCACTCTTATGAGCACCTACTGGGTTAAAATATCTTAAAAGTGCTATATCTAATGACTCATCTGCTTTTGATATATCCACTAACATCTGCTCTATCATAAGCTTCGTTCTTCCATATGGATTAGTTACAGAAAGTGGGAAATCTTCTAATATAGGACAAGTATGTGGATCTCCATATACGGTAGCTGATGAACTAAATACAAATTTCTTAACACCGTATTCTCTCATTAATTCAAATAAATTTAATGTACTTATTAGATTATTGCTATAATATTCAATTGGTTTTTCTACTGATTCTCCAACTGCTTTTAAAGCTGCAAAATGGATAATAGATTCAATATTATTTTCTTTAAATACAATGTGCATTTCATTTTTATTGGTTATATCAATATTATAAAACTTTACTTGTTTTCCAGATAGTTCGCTAATTCTATCAACTACTATTGAGTTGCTATTACTTAAATTGTCAACTATAACAACTTCATAACCTGATTCTAAAAGTTCTATTGCTGTATGGCTTCCTATATATCCTGCTCCTCCAGCTACTAAAACCGCCATAGTAATTACCTCTTTTCTAAATTTATTTTTCGCTTACTTTTTTTCTCATATAATCCATTAAATCATCTTTTAGATTTTCTCTTTTTAGAGCAAAATCTATTGTCGCCTCTAAAAATCCAATCTTATCTCCCACATCATACCTTCTTCCTTCAAAGTTATAAGCATAAATAGCTTCTTGTTTTCCAAGAGTTTGAAGTGCATCTGTTAACTGTATTTCTCCACCCTTTCCAGGTGTTTGTTTCTCTAATATATCAAATATTGCAGGAGTTATTATATATCTTCCAAGTATGGCTATGTCTGATGGTGCTTCTTCAATTGCAGGCTTTTCAACCATATCTTTAACTTTGTAAACTCTATCTTCTATATGTTTTATATCCAATATTCCATATTTGTTTGTATCTTCTTTAGCTATCTTTTGAACACCTAGTACAGTTGTTTTATATTCATTATAAGTATCTATTAATTGCTTTAGACAAGGCACATCTGAGTCTACTATATCATCACCTAATAATACAGCAAAAGGTTCATCACCTATAAAACTTTTTGCACAGTAAATTGCATGTCCAAGACCTTTTGGCTCCTTTTGTCTTATATAGTGAATATTTACCATATTTGATATATCTCTTACCATTTCTAGCATTTCTGTCTTACCTTTTTGTTCTAATTCTAACTCTAATTCAACTGATTTATCAAAATGGTCTTCTATAGATTTTTTATTTCTACCTGTTATTATAAGAATTTCTTCAATTCCTGAGTCTATAGCTTCTTCTATTATATACTGTAAAGTTGGTTTATCTACTATAGGAAGCATTTCTTTGGGCTGTGATTTTGTTGCTGGTAAAAATCTAGTTCCTAGCCCTGCTGCTGGTATTATCGCTTTTTTTACTGTCATCTGCATTTTTTCACCCTTCTTCGTAAATTTTCTCTTGTACCAAATTAATATACCATATTTATACTTTTTCTTCAAACTCTATATTATCCCAATTCTTAACATTACAAGAACATAAAGGTAGATGAAATTTCATCTACCTTTAGTTTTTATAAGTTAATATATTATATTGTCTATATTATACCTAAAACTCACATAGGTACTAAATTTCATCTAAAATGCCCTTTATATCACTATCTATATCATCATCCAAATATGAATCTAAATCTTCTAAATCCACTTCTAATTCTTGATATGTCATGTCAACACTTACATCTTCATCTATATCCATTTCTGATATTAATTCTCCTAAGATGCTATTTCCATCAGTATCTAAATCTCCATCTATATCCTCACTTATATAGTTTTCATTTAAGACTTCATCTAAATCAATCTCATAATAAACTTCATTATTTTTTTCATCACTTGAATTTAGTCCTAAAAATTCATAATTAAAATTCCATACATTGTATTTACTTGACATACTTCATTCCTCCTGTGAAAAACATATTTTCATCTAGCTTATTGGCTCCATAATCAACAGAATTATATATTTTTTCAATTATGTCTTTTCTTCTTTCATTTGTATTATTATTTAATGTCAATTGTCTAAATACATATGTATTTGTTATTCTCTCGAATAATACTTCTTTTATACTATCATCATTAATATTTTTATAGTTTTTCCATAAGACTTCAAATAACTTAAACATCTCTCTACTAGTTTCATCCACATAGTAAGGATACATATTTTCTACTAAATGATTTAATCTTGATATAGCTTGTTTTAAAAATACATCCAAGTTTGCACTTTCACTTTCCTTTAACATCCTATAATTGTATCGCTTCTTATCTTCACCTGATATTACAAATATAATATTATCTAAACTTTTTTCAACTCCATCTAAATAACTACTTATATTGTATGATAAATCAAAGAATAAATTTTTAATCTGTCTAAATACTTGTACATCAAGTTTTGCATTATACTTTTCAAATAACTCTATCTCTTGATTTTCTAATATTCTTGGAGTATAAGCTGATATTAAGTCTAAATTATTTCTCTGTTCTTGTATCTGATTATAAAGTGCATTTATGACTTCTATTCTTATTTCATCATTCAATTCTCTTTCTAATACTTTATCAAATTCAGATTTCATGTAATAGATATTTCCAAAGAAATTAAATATTATCATATCATTCATAGCTTTAGACCAATTTTTATATAAAATCTCAACAGAAACGTCTTTAAGTAGTGGTTTTTTTGCATATATAAATACATCTTGCATAAGTTTTTGAACCATACTTCTACTTAAATTTAAAATTATTTTTTGATTATTAAATTTTATTTCTGTTTCTACAAAATTAGAATTTCTACTTTCAATTTCTCTATTAATTACAATATCTTTGACATCACTATTTTTTATAGATATAATTTCTTTTTGGAAAGATTTCAGTATCGTTAAACTATTAAAATCTTCTTGGATAAAAAATGGAGCATGCTTTAATGTATATCCTACTATTTCATTTTCTATGTCTTTTAAATCCTCTATTTGCATAGCTTCTTTATTTTTATCATTTATGTGCAAGTTAAATACATTTTTATTATCATATAATATAATGTCTTCTCCTAAAATTAACTTTGAACAATTATCTTTTGTTGACTTAACAATAGTTTTTTTAGACTTCTTATTTATAAAAATAAGTTGATCCTGATATTTTACTAAAAGCATATTTGTGTTTTTATAATCAAATCCATCTATATTTCCTGATATTTTACAGAATACTATAT
>NZ_JAGWCT010000088.1:0-16534 GCF_020657815.1 Clostridioides sp. ZZV15-6597
ATTTTCATATTTACACATTTAAATTTTTTATAAAAATTATTAAAATTTAATCTAGTACTATAGAATAAATTCTATTTGTACAAACAAAAATAGAGTAGTGAATAAATTCACTACTCTATATAAATAATTTATGATATCATAACATTATAAACTTATAGCATTTTTTGTACATTCCTTTACATTTACTACTTTACTCATAATTAGAACTGTCAAGAGTTCTGAAACAGCCATACTTACCCATATTCCATTTATTCCAAATAACTTAGAAAAAACAAATAGTATAATCGGCAATAGTAAGATTGAACGTAAAACTCCTATAATATTAGAATGTACTGGCATTTCTATCGCTTGATAATACATCATAGTTGTTAAATTTTTTCCAATCATAAGATAGGCTAAATTAGCCATGTTAAGTGCAACATAAGCCATTAAAATAATTTCTTTATCACTCGTAAATATTTTTATAATTTCTTTTCCAAATAAAAAACATATTACTGTGAATATTATAGATACACAAAAACTCATTTTTGTTGCCATATTATAATAGCCTAACATTTTTTTAATTTCTTTAGAGCCAAAATTATAACTTATAAGTGGTTGAACACCTAAAGTTATCCCCATTAAGAGATTATAAATATTAGTAGTTACATAGTTTACTACAGCATAAGCAGAAAGACCTACATCTCCAACAACTCTTGTCAAAACTATATTATGTGCAAGTATAATTATTGAAAAAGCACTCTCTGCAAAAAATGAAGGAAATCCTATATTAAATAATTCTTTTAAAACATCCTTTTCTATCTTTGCTGGCCCAAAGGATAACTTACCTTTTTTAAACATAAAATGAGGTAACATTATTATAAGTGTAGATAGTTGACCTAAGCCACTTGCAATTGCTGCACTTTTTACACCAAATCCAAGCTTAAATATAAATATATAATTTAAAGTTATATGAAATATGGTTCCTGACACAGTAGCTATCATGGCAAGTTTTGGTCTTCCATCATTTCTTAAAAAACTACAAAAAACAAGACCTAGCAAATTTGGAAAACAGAAAGCAGCATAAAATGTTAAGTATTCAGAAGATAATCCGACTAAACTTTCTGTTGCTCCCATAATTCTAACTATATGCTCTGAAAAAAGTATACAAATTATTGTAAGAGATAAACTACCTATTATTAAAACTTTTATTACTTGCCTAAATATATTTACAGCCCTTTCATCATCTCTAGAACCAAATTTTTTCGAAACTAGTGCTCCTCCTCCAACTGCCATTAAACTGGATAATCCTAAAAATACCATTACAAGAGGCATCACTATACTAACAGCTGTAAGTGCTGAATCGCCTAGTCCTTTTCCCAAAAATATTCCATCTAATATTGTATTAAAGGATGATACAAACATAGCAAGAGCTGATGGTATAGCATACTCTAAAAATTTTTTTGACATTAAAAATCTCCCTCCCATAGATTATTATAATAAATATTATTTCACTATATAAAATACTAATCTATCCTCTGAGGGTAGAGTCAAGTTTTTTTGTATACTATTTTTTTCTTATTTCTAATTGAACCAATGTCTTTTCTTTTGTGTCTGAATCCACTCTAGAAAGCATCCATATTTCATTAAAGTTTCCAACAAGTTCTATATTATTATCATTTGCATAATCGATTATTTTTTTATAATAATCATAGGCATTATTCCAATTATCATCATATATAATTGTTAAATATTCACCTGCTGGTAAAATGTGCTGATTTTCATATTCTTCTCTTTCTGTAAAATCTACTATATAATCATATAATAGTGCTTTACCTTCTTTAATTACTTTCTCATATGAAATACTACCTGAAATTATAGGATATACATCATTATACTTATCTTGAATGTGTAAAATAATATGTCTCAGATACATCTCAAGTTCAACTTCATCCTTTGAATTACATTTATAGACATTTACTTTTCTTTCTTTATTGTATTTTATAAATACATTATTTAAATCATATTTTAACAATTCATTTACTTTAAATTCTATATCATTTAGATAATTTTTCACATCTGATAGTTCTTTTATTTTACTTTCTATCATTTTATTTTGTCTATCAATTGTATTCATCATAGACTCAATTGAGCTATCTGAATCAATTAATTTTTTTATATCTTCAAGAGCCATACCCATAATCTTACAGTACTTAATTACATCTATACTCATAAACTGCTCTCTTGAATAATACCTATATTTATTTTCTTGGTTTACATATGCTGGTTTTAATATCCCTACTTTATCGTAGTATCTTAGAGTTTTTATTGACAAATCAAAAAGTCTAGATACTTCTCCTATCGAAAAATATGTTTTTATATTATCCCCTCCTTTATATTTTGCATTAAAATGGTACTACATTAATCTATAAATATCAATATAAAATTAGTTGTATTTTTAATTAATTTTATATTGATATTTATAGATTAGAAATAATAAAATAATGATAGAATTATATAAAAAATAAGAGAAGCTTTTAAAAGCTTCTCTTATTCCATCTCTGCTATAGGTATCGTTTTCCAATGTTTTCTTAAAATTGCTTCAACATTTTCTGAATCTTTCGCTCTCATAAACTTCACTGCCTCAATATGTTGATTATTGCTGTAAGTTAACATTTTATACAATTCTTCTTCATTATCGCTAGTATATGACTTTGACATAAAATTATATCTAAGAGAATTCAACATATTTATTAACACTTGATTATCTGATTTTGCTATGTATATATCGTGAAATTCATTGCTTAGTTTTAAGTAGTTATTGTAATTTTTATACTTTATAGAGATAGCCATCATTTCTGTTAGCTCGTCCATTTTTATTAAATCTGATTCAGTTAAATTTTCTAAAGATGAAGAACCTGCTAACGCATCTAACACACCAATTACAGAATATGTGTCTAGTTTTTCCTTTTCCTGAAACTCTTTTACCACAAATCCTTTATTAGGTATCTTTTCTAGTAAATTTTCACCTGCCAACCTCGTTAGTGCTTCCCTTGCTGGTGTTCTACTAACTCCAATAGAGTTGCAAATTTCAGATTCAGTAATTCTCTGATTAGCTTCATACTCTCCATTTTGGATTTTTTTTGATATATAGTCATAGACTTGAGTTGTAAGTGGATCTACTTTCATAAGACACTCCTCCATATTAAGATTATAAAAGTTAAATCTCCCTACAACTTCAGTAGAGAGGTTTTGTTTTATCTTACTTATCTATATAATATCATAACTTCTATATTTTTTACACTTCTTTGTAATATTTTGAAATACTAAAATTTTTATGATAATTTAAAACAAAAATGTAGCAAAACCTTTGATAAATCAAAACTTTTGCTACATTTTTACTTTTAATTTAAATTATTGTACTTAAAATACACTAAAAATAATAAATGATTTAGAATCCATATGGATTTTTAATTCGTTATTTTCTATCGGTATATTTTTATTTACATTTTTAGAATTATATTTTATAGGTATTTCCTCTATAAAGCTACCCTCTATATTTAATGACAGATTTTCAGGATTGTTACTTCTGTTTATTAAAATTAGTATCCTATCATTATCTTCATTAAATCTTATAAATGCAAACACATTATCATTTCTAGTATATATAAATTCTGTTTCTCCAGAACTTAAAATTTTATTTTTATTTCTGATTTTTATAATATTTTTATAAAAATTTAACATATCTTCATCTTCATTTTTCCATGGATATGTTCTTCTATTGTCTGGGTCTACATCTCCACAAAGACCTGCCTCATCTCCATAGTATATATATGGTACTCCTTCAAATGTCATTTGCGTAGCTACAGCAAGTTTCATCAAATCTATATCATTATTTAATTCAGTTTTAGCTCTTGTAACATCATGTGTTCCAATTAAATTTAAATTAGACTTAAATGATTCTTTTGGATAATTTTCTTTAATTTGTATATATCTATTGCTAAGTTCATATGAATTAATTTCTCCTTTTAAAAAAGAAAACATATTATTTCTAAATGGATACCCCATAACAGAATCTAATTCTTCGCCTAATAAATAGCTTCTTCTTTGACCATAACTAATCTTATTTGAGGCGTCTTCCCATACTTCCCCTATAAGTATCGAGTCATTATCAGCTTCTTTTAATTCCTTTTTCAGCTCTCTTATAAACTCAGTTGGAAGTTCATCTGCAACATCCAATCGCCACCCTTTAATCCCCATATTCATCCATTTGTTTACGACACTATCCTTGTCATATATTATATAATCCATATAGCTTTTTTCTAATTCATTTGTATTTGGCAAGGTCTTTATATCCCACCAACTTTTATATTTATGAGGAAATTCTTCAAACATATACCATGAATAATATGGTGATTCTTCTGATTGATATGCACCTAAACTATCATAATTTCCATACATATTAAAATACTTACTATCAGCTCCAGTATGACTAAAGACACCATCAAGTACTATTGATATATCTTTTTCTTTTGCTTTATCAATTAATTCTTTAAATGTATCTTCATCTCCAAACATAGGGTCAATCTTTTTATAATTTCCTGTGTCATACTTATGATTACTAGAGGCTTCAAATATAGGACTTAGATATAATATACTCACTCCTAATTTTTTTAGATACCCAAGTTTATTAATTATTCCTCTTAAATTTCCACCATGAAAATCCCACCTTATAATATCCCCTCTACTGTCCTTTATGTATATAGGTATATCTTCCCAATTACCATATATAAAGCTGTTTTTCTTAGGATTATCAACCTTCCCATTACGATTTCCATTGTTAAATCTATCTACAAATATATGGTAAAGTACTCCTTCTTTATACCAGGTTGGCACTTTAAAGTCTTTATAAACAGTAATTTGATATTTATTGATATCATTATAATTATATTCGCAAGTGTATCCATTTTCTCTATTCTTTCCATAGAATACAGTCTTTTTCTCACTATCTATTTCAACAATTACTTTAAAATAATAGAAATAAACACCGGTTATATCAAATTTTTCAACATTACAATAAAAATACTTTCCAAATGTGTTATTGTTTAATTCTTCATTTAAAATTATTGTCTTTGTTTCATCTTCTTTGTTTATTTCTAGGGAAATAGACTCAACATTATATCCTTCATTTACTTTAACTTTAATTATCAATTCTTCATCAAATTTTAAAGCTCCAAACGGAGCCTTAAAATTTTTATCCCAAGAATTATATTCTATTATGTTTTGCATTTATAATCACACCCTTTTAAACCAAATGTCTTTTGCATATTCAGAAATTGTTCTATCAGAAGAAAAAAATCCTGAATTAGCTATATTAACCAAAGACATTGTATTCCATTTTTCTTTATCACGATATAGTTTGTTTATATTTGCCTGAGCTTGACCATAATTTTCAAAATCCCTCAATACAAAGTACTCATCATTGTAAGTGGTAAGTGAATTATAAATACTTCTACCTTCTTCACCTAGGTTAGGAATAAATCCATTTATTAAATCATCTACTACCCTTTTTATATTCATGTTAGAATGATACAAATCAAGTGAAGAATATCCACCAAACTTATTGTAATTCAGTACTTGCTCTGCACTAAGTCCAAATAAAAACATATTTTCTTTTCCTACTTGTTCACATATTTCTACATTTGCACCATCTAATGTGGCTAAAGTTATGGCACCATTCATCATAAATTTCATATTACTTGTTCCTGATGCTTCTTTTGTTGTCGTTGAAATTTGTTCACTCACATTTGCTGCTGGTATTATTATCTCTGCTAATGATACACCATAATTCTCTATAAATACTACTTTTAACTTGTCCTTTACTCTAACATCATTATTTATAGTACTTGCAACTGAATTTATAAATTTAATTATACACTTGGCTAAATAATATCCTGGTGCAGCTTTTGCCCCAAATATAAAAGTTCTTGGGTCAATATTTAAGTTAGGATTGTCAAGTAATTCATGATACATATGGAGTACATTAAAAATATTCAATAGTTGCCTTTTGTAAGCATGCAACCTCTTAACCTGAACATCAAATATAGAATTAGGGTCGATATTTAAATCATATTTATCATTTATAAAATTTGCTAAATTTACTTTATTATTGTATTTTATATCATCAAGTCTTTTTAAAACAGAAAAATCATTTTTAAATTTTTCAATATTCTTTAGCTGTAAAGTATCTGTTTTCCATGAGTCACCAATTAAATCTGTTATTAAATTGCTAAGTTGAGGATTTGAACTTATAAGCCATCGTCTATGTGCAATTCCATTAGTTTTATTGTTAAATTTATTTGGTTCGTCTTGATAAAAATCTTTTAAAACTTCTGTTTCAAGAATTTGAGTATGAAGCTTAGCAACTCCATTTACACTGTGACTTGTTACAATACATAAATTTGCCATATTTATGTTGTCCCAATCTATTATACTCATTCTTCTTATTTTATCTTGGTCATATCCTTTATTATTTAACTCTTCTACATATCTTCTATTTATTTCTTCTATTATCATATAAATTCTTGGTAATAGCTCTTTTATCATGCTTACAGGCCACTTTTCCATTGCTTCTGACATTATAGTATGATTAGTATAAGATACTGTTTTTTTAGTTATCTGCCATGCTTCATCCCAAGATAATCCCTCTTCATCAAGTAGAATTCTCATAAGTTCTGGTATACATAAGGTAGGATGTGTATCATTTATATGAATTGCCACCTTATCAAATAAATTCCTGATATTTAGCTTATTCTTTTTACACTTCCTTATGATATCTTGTACACCTGCACTTACAAAGAAATACTCTTGCTTAAGTCTCAATAATTTTCCTGCATAATTTGAATCATCAGGATACAACACTTGTGAAATTTCTTCAGTATAATACTTGTGTTTTAAAGCTTCTTCATAACTTCCTGAATAATTTAGAGCATTTGAGGTAAGTTCTCCAAAGTCTCTTTTTGGTATCTCACTTTTAAATAATCTTAAAGTATTGATACATTGATTTTGGTATCCAATTATTGGTATATCATAAGGCATTGCCATTACAGGAAGATAGTTTTTATGGACTACTTTTAAATGAATTCCTTCCTTAATCAACTCTACTTCTCCACCAAACTTCACCATTGTCGCTTCATTTGGTCTTACAGTTTCCCATGCATAACGTCCTTCTGTAAGCCAGTTATCAGGTACTTCGACCTGATAACCATTTACAAATTTTTGTTCAAACAAACCGTATTTATATCTAATTCCATATCCTTGACCACTTATATTCAAAGATGCCATAGAATCTAAAAAACATGCTGCTAATCTTCCAAGACCACCATTCCCTATGGCTGGGTCTACCTCAGCTTTGATTAAATCATCTAAGTTAATTCCTAATTCTAGTAATCCTTCTCTAACTTCTTCTTCAATATTTAAATTTAATAAATTAGATTTTAATTGTCTTCCTATTAAAAACTCTAGACTAAAATAATAAACTTCTTTTTTCTTATCTAACTTCGTAGCAACCCATTTTTTTGCTATTTCATCTTTCAGTAGACTACATAGTACATTTAACAATTGTTCATCAGTAGCTTCCTTGATAGACTGTGCATATAAGCTATACATTTTCACTTCAAATTTTTGCTTGAATTTCTTTTTGCTTATTGTTACCAAAAAAACCACTCCTTTAATCACATATGTCTCTATATGTTTCTATATACTCCTTAGCTGATTTTTTCCAACTATTATCAGTATTCATTGCATTTTCAACTAGTTTCATCCATTTTTCTTTATCTCTAAAAACCTTAATTGCATTTTTCAAACAGAAAAACATCTCATGAGCATTGTAATTTTTAAAACTAAATCCATTCCCTTCTCCAGTAAATTGATTATAAGGTATTACAGTATCTTTAAGTCCTCCAGTTTCTCTAACTACTGGCAAAGAACCATATCTCATAGCTAGCATTTGACCTATACCACAAGGTTCAAATAGTGATGGCATCAAGAATATATCACTTGCAGCATAGATTTGTTGAGCCAACGATGCATTAAATGTGATTCTAGCTGATACTTTACCTGAAAAATTAGAATCGTAATAATTAAACATTGATTGATATTGATGTTCCCCAGTTCCTAAAATGACAATTTGTAAATCTTCCCTCATAAGCTCCGGCATCATATAGGCTATTAAATCAAATCCTTTTTGAGAAACTAGTCTTGAAACTATTCCTATTAATGGAATAGAAGAATCTTTTTTTAATCCTAATATATCTTGTAATCTCAGTTTATTTTCCAATTTTTTCTCAATAGAATTTACATCATAATTAACAAATATATCCTTATCTTTCTCAGGGTTATTCAAGTCATAATCTATACCATTTAATATACCTTTTAATTTTCCTGATTCCTTTCTAAGCAAACCATCTAATTGTTCTCCATAAAAAGATGTTTGTATCTCATTTGCATAAGTAGGACTAACAGTTATAACTTTATCTGCAAAATTTATTCCAGCTTTCATAAAATTTATTGAACCATAATACTCTATATCTCCATTATCAAAATATTTTTCAGGTAAATCCAATATATCATCTAAGACATACTTATCAAATACACCTTGATATTGTAGATTATGTATAGTATACATAGTTTTTATATTTTTATACCCCTCAAGGGTTGCATATCTCTCTTTTAAAATTAATGGTAACATTCCTGTGTGCCAGTCATTTATATGTATTACATCTGGATAAAAGTCAATTCTACTTATAGCTTCTAAGACAGCATCTGTAAAGAATGTATATCTTTCTGCATCATCTCCATATCCATAAATACTCTTTCTCTCATCTTCTCTTCTAAAATAAAATTCATTGTCTATAAAATAAAATTTAACACCATCTAGCTCCATTTCTAAAAGACCACAATATTGATTTCTCCATCCAACACGTACACTAAAAACAGCTATTTCTTTTAATTGATCTTTTAAATAACTTGGTATAGTTGAATATTTAGGCATTATTACCCTTACATCTACACCTTCTTTTTTTAATTCTTTAGGCAATGCATAAGATACATCTCCTAATCCTCCAGTTTTAGCAAAGGGCCAACACTCTGCTGTTACATAAAAAACTTTCACTAGCTATTCCCCCTTCTAAAAAATATTTTTATATATTCGTATTTTTTTCTACTACAATAGGATATTTTTCATCTCCTTTTAACTCTTTTCCTTTTGATACACTTGTATTTTTATCTAGTATTGCATTATATAGTTTTGCATTTGACTTTATTACACAATTTTGCATTACTATTGAGTTTTCTATAACTGTTCCTTTTTCAACATTAACTTTTCTAAATATAATACTATCTTTTACAGTACCTTCTATTAAGCAACCTGATGCTATAAAACTATTTTCTACCTTTGCACTATCTGTGTAAATTGTAGGTGACTCATTCTTTTCTTTAGTAAATATTTTTCTTTCAGAATACAATAATTCATCAGCCACTTCTATTTCTAATAAATCTTTACTCATTTGAAAATATGATTCAACAGAATTTACACATTTCAAATATCCTGTATACTCATAAGCTCCTATTTTCATATTTTCTGCTTCTTCAACAATAAATTCTTCTAGATAACAATAGTTTCCTTTATTTACAATATTATATATACATTCTACAAAATCTTCACGCTTCATAATATATATTTCCATACATATATTTGCTCTAGGGAATTTTCCTAAATTATTTCCGACATTTATTACTCTGTTATTACTATCTAAGTTTAAAGTTAGATTACCTTCAAAATCTTTATTTGCATTGTTTACATTTTTATATATCATAGTTATATCATTATGAGATTTTTTATGGTATTCCAAAGCCTGAGAATAATCTAAATTGCATAACATATAACTTGGAGCTATTAAAATATATTCTTCTTCACTTTTCTCTATATAATCAAGATTAGCCAGTATTGTGTATATATCTCCTTTTCTATGTGAGTAAGTATTTCTATACTTAGTATTTTCTGGGCTAAAAATTGATAAACCACCCTTTTTTCTACTTAAATCCCAATCTTTCCCGCTACCTATATGGTCTGTCAATGATCTATATTTTTCTTTTGCAAATATTCCAACTTTTGTAATTCCTGAATTTATCATATTAGATAGAGCGAAGTCTATTATTCTATATCTTCCAGCTATTGGTGTAGAAGCTATCGGTCTTCCATAATTAAGTTTATTTATTGCAGGGTCTCCTTTTTTGTTTAAATTTATTATACCTAAACATTCATTTCTCATCTTAAAGACCTCCTTCTATTAATACGCATCTAGGCTCTATATTTTCATATTCAGAAACTACATTTATCTCATTATTTACATTTTTTATCTGAACATTATCATTTATAGTTGCACATTCGCCTATCATAGCTTTTTCTATAGTTACATTTTCTCCTATTACAACATTTGGCATGATTACTGAATCAATTACTTTGCTTCCTTTTCCAACAACAACTCCATGTGATAATACAGAGTTTCCTACTTCTCCTAAAATTCTACAACCATCAGCTATCATTGATCTATGAACATTTGCACTTTTGCCTATATATTGAGGAGGCATTGCCATTGTATTTGTATATATCTTCCATTTAGGGTTTGATAAATCCAGTGTTTCTGGAGATTTAATTATATCCATATTTGCATCCCATAAACTTTGTATAGTTCCTACATCTCTCCAATACCCCTTAAATGGATATGCATACATTCCAACATTATCCTCTAACATTTTAGGTATTAAATTCTTTCCAAAATCATCATAATTTATATCTGGATTTTTTTCTGCTTCTTTAAAATAACTTCTCAACATTTTCCAATCAAATATGTATACTCCCATAGATGCCAAATTACTTTTAGGTTCGCCTGGCTTTTCTTCAAATTCATAGATACTTGAATCTTCATTTGTATTCATTATGCCAAATCTAGAAGCTTCATCCCAAGGTACTTCAATTACTGCAATCGTAGCTTTAGAACCTTTTTCTTTATGAAATTTTAACATTTTACTATAATCCATCTTATATATATGGTCACCAGATAATATTAATACATATTCTGGATTATAGGTATCTACAAAGTCCATATTCTGGTATATAGCATGTGCTGTACCATTATACCAATTTCCCTCTTTTTCATTCATAAATGGTTGTAATACATATACTCCACCATTTATTCTGTCTAAATCCCAATGACTTCCCATGCCTATATGAGAATTTAATATCAATGGTCTATATTGAGTTAAAACACCTACAGTATCTATACCAGAATTTGAACAATTGCTTAAAACAAAGTCAATAATTCTGTACTTTCCTCCAAATGATACGGCTGGTTTTGCAATCCTCTTTGTAAAAACTCCAAGTCTTGAACCTTGCCCCCCTGCCAAAATCATAGCTAACATCTCTTTTTTCATTTAATGACACTCCCCTCATCTAGTAATTAATATTTATAATTGCATTTTTACCTTTATAAACTTTTAGTCAATAAATGTTGTGTATAAATTTTGCCCAAACGCTAATGTAATAAGAGTAAAATAATATAAACTATACAATTTCTATAATATATACCCCATAATTGTTTTATTGAAGTATGCATTATTTTCCATCAGTGCTATAGTACTTATAATATTCAATTCCTAATTAGAAAATAATATAAACATTTATTTTATAGATATAAAAAATATTTTTTATAAATCAATTCATATCATACAAACATACTTAAACTTTTATGATTTTTTGATTTGATAATAATAGAACATAATATGACATGATTATCTAAAAATCTGTAAACAATTACTAGCTGATTTTATTTTTCTTGTCATTTCCTTATTTATGATTCAATTAATGAATTTTAAAATTTTAGTTTTATTGTTAGATATATTCATTACGTTTGATATTTTTATAACTATATATGTTATCAATATAAATATTCAAATTAAAATTACTTTCTTTTCCTACATGTTTTATTTAATATTATATAACACTTTTTACATTAGTAAAGGGTAAATTGTATAAAAATTCTGTTAATTTATTTTTAAAATCCCGTTTTATAAATAAAAACAAAGAAGAAGACTTAAAAAACTATAAGTCTTCTTCTTTTCAATGTGCATTCTATACTATATTTAATTAATTCGACATTTAATTTCCATTTCCTTCCTACGATAAAAAAACTCTTTTATTTTTTTAATGAATCATTTCCACTAAATGCATCTTTTACATCTAATATATCATTCTTATCATCACTCATGACTTCTTTTATCCCTTTGAATGTTCCTAGGAAATTAACTGCTTCTGAAGGTAAAACCAATTTTGTTGACTTGCCTTCAGCCATTTTTTCAAGTGCTTCCATAGATTTTAATGCTAGGATATTATTATCAATGTCAGACTCTTTCATCGCTGAAAACACTAATTTCAAACCTTCTGCAGTGGCCATTTGAGTTCTTTTAATCATTTCAGCTTCACCTTGTGCTTTAGCAATAGCTGTTTGTCTTATAGCCTCAGCTTCACCTTCTGCTACTAATATAGCAGACTCTTTTTCACCTTCTGCTACACGTACCATAGCTTCTTTTCTTGCTTCTGCCGTTAATATAGCAGATTGTTTTTCTCCTTCTGCTTGTAATATAGCAGCTGACTTATTACCTTCTGCTTGAAGTATTGCTTCTCTTCTTTCTCTTTCCGCTCTCATCTGCTTTTCCATCGCAACTTGGATATCATGAGGAGGCATTATGTTCTTTAACTCTACTCTATTTACTTTTATTCCCCATTTATCTGTTGCTTCATCAAGGATTGTTCTCATTTTTACATTTATTATATCTCTTGATGTTAGTGTTTCGTCTAAATCAAGTTCACCAATTATATTTCTTAAAGTTGTAGCTGTTAGATTTTCAATAGCAGCTATTGGATTTGCTATTTCAAACACATATCTAACTGGGTCTGTAACTTTATAATATACAACTGTATCAATCTGCATAGTTACATTGTCTTTAGTTATAACTGGTTGAGGTGGGAAATCTATTACGATTTCTCTCAAGTCAATCACATATGCCATTTTATCTAAAAATGGTATCAAGAAATGTACTCCTGTTTCAGCCACTTTTTGAAACTTACCAAGTCGCATTATTATACCTACTTTAGATTGTTTTATTACTCTTATACAGGTTAAACTTATTGCTACGACTACTATTATTAATACAATACTTAAAACAACTTTCATACCCATAAATATATCCTCCTTTATTTTATTGATTCGTCACACTAGTTGCAGAATTCACTTTTTTAACAACTAGTTTTACCCCTTCTATTTTTAATACTTCTACTGTAGAACCTTTATCAATCTTTTCATCATCTATAGAAATAGCAGTCCATATTTCATGTTCAACTACAACTAAACCAGTTTGATTAGAAGAAATTTCTTCTGTAACAACACCTTTTTTAGATATCATTGCTTGTAAATTGGTATTAGATTTATAAGTTTTATCTTTTTTTACAATTTTCTTAGTAGCTACAACTAACATAGCTATAGAAATTACAGCAAATATTAAAACTTGTAAAAATATACTCTTTATAAAAGTACTTAAAAATATGAGTATTACTGCTCCTACACTAAACCATATTAGTGTTAAGCTTGGAGTCAACATTTCTGCTATTCCAAATAAGATTGCTACTATCAACCATATCAACTTCATACTATCTACCCTCTTTTCATATGAATTATAAAACCCTATATAAATCATATTCTTTACACAATATATTTGAATATGAATTTAAACAATAAACCAAAAACCAATAAAATAAGTCAATTTTAGATTAATTTAATAGTATTATATCAGCATACTTTGTTAAAGTTGTTACAAAGTAGTATCAAATATTAGTCATTAAATAATCAAAAACTTGTTCATTGTTAACGAAATGTTACTTATTAAATCTGTTGCATTTACTGTATACATACTTTTTCCTAACTTATCTCCTATATAACCATGTACATATGCTCCACTCACTGTAGCTTCAAGTATATCCATACCTTGACCTATAAAAGAAGTAATCATACCAAGTAAACAGTCTCCCATTCCACCAGTTGCCATACAACTATTTCCTGTAGGATTTATATATGTTTCTTTACCATCTGTTATGATAGTTTGATAACCTTTTAAAAGAACAACTACATTATATTTTTGAGCAAATTCTTTTGCCACATCTACTCTATGTTCTCTTATATACCCAATTGAGTCACCTGTCAACCTGGCCATTTCTCCCAGATGTGGAGTAATTACAAACTTATTTTTCCACTCTAAAAACTTATAGCATCTATCCTTCATAACATTTAATCCATCTGCATCCAATATTATTGGACAGCTAGAGTTTTCTACTACTCTAAGTAATCTCTCAAAAGTTTTGTGATTATCTCCCATTCCTGGACCAAAACCAATTGCATTGCTAGAACTCAATAGTATATCAACTCTCTCTTCTTCAAAATTTACAGTCATTGCTTCATTGAGTCTAATAGATACTTTTTCTTGTACATCTTTACTACTAATCAAAGTTACAAGACCACTTCCACTTTTAACAGCAGATTCAGTTGCTATGAAACTAGCCCCATAAAATCCTTTTGAACCTGCAACTATAGATACTTTTCCAAAATCACTTTTAAATCCATGCTTATCTCTTTTTCTAATATTATTTTTTACAAAACTCTCATCAGTTATGAATTCATCATTATGGTATTTTCTTGTAATGAAATCTGGAACACCTATTTTTTCTACAATTACATCTCCAATAAGTGAGCTTACATCATAATTTAAAAACCCTCTTTTATAAAATTCAAAACTAATTGTTTTATTTGCTTTGATACAAGTTCCAAGTATACTACCTTTGTCACTATCTATACCAGATGGTATATCTATAGAATATGTATTTTTGCTGTTATCATTTACTATATCAATTACTTCTTTAAAAATCCCAGTTATTTCTCTCTTTAGCCCTGTTCCAAATATTGCATCTATTACGACATCACTTTTAGATACTGCTTCTTTAAATATTGTTAAATTTTTATTTTTAATTATACTCTGTTTTTCTGTTTTAATAATTTCATCCACTTTATTTTTATTTATATAGTCATTATACTCCTCACTTAAATCATTTTTATCAATATTTATAATATTAATCCCCATATTTAAAAGTATATTATAATTGATTTTAGAACATTCACTTAGTTTCTTGATATTACCAATTAAAAAGACATTCACATTTTTCCCTTTTAGCTTTAAATGTCTTGCTATTCCAAGACCATCTCCACCATTGTTTCCAACACCACATACAATTGTATAATCATTATATATATCTATATCCATGTTTCTCATTGCAGATATTACTGCATTTTCCATCAATACAATCATTGGAATTCCCAATTCTTCTACGCATGCATTATCAACACTTCTACTTAAATTAGCTGTACCTATCAACACATATCATCACTCCTATAAAATTAAAGACTTCCTAAAATATTTAAATAAAAACATATAAATATCTACTGAAGTCTTTTTAATCTCTTGACACACTCCCCATAGCTAAAGCAAGGGGATTCTTGGTGGCTAACGACTTAACACTATCTAAACGATAGAATCATAGGTGGTTACAAAGCCAAGCTACTTGGACGGTGTCTTCGCCACTACTACCTTATATGGTAGATACTTTTAAATTAATAGGTTGCTTATGGTTTATACTAAAATCAACTAAATTATATTTATGTTTTTTATTTAAAATATTCCATGCACCAACTATATCTCTATGAGTTTTATAACCACAAGTACAACTATAAGTTCTACCAGTTGGTTTGTGTTTTTTAGAACACTTTGGGCAAGTTTGAGATGTGTAGTTTTCTTTAACTAGCTTAACTTCAATACCTTGCTCTTTAGCCTTATATTTAATATAGTCTTTAATGCGACCATACTCCATTTGAGATATTTTTTGTCTATTAATTCTATTTAATCTTTTCTTCTTTTTTGTATTTTTCTCAATCCCTTTTATATCTCCTAAAACTATTTCACATACTTGTTGCTCTACACAAAAGTCTATAAACTTTCTAGTTGTTTGGTGGTATAAATTTATTAATTGGTTATCTGTTTTAGTTCTAATAGTGTTTTTTAATTTCCATAATCTCTTATATTGTCTACTACCTTTTTTACATCTACTTAATCTTTTAGAGATATAAGCATACATCTTATTTCTAAATTGCTTAATACTTCTACCTTCTCTATTAGATATTATAAGTCCGATACCTTCATTAGTTATACTAGCTATCGAATGTATTTCTCCTAAGTCTACACCTACGGTGTTGTTACCTTTCGGTGTTGGATCAATGATTCCATCATCAAATGTATAATACAAATAATATCCGTTTCGTCATACTATTTCAGCAGTCTTTATATTTTCAATATTAAAATCTAACTCTAAATATATACCTTTTGACATTGATAACTT